>NZ_JBIBYR010000026.1:0-94209 GCF_043083485.1 Streptomyces sp. NPDC014727
GCCGATGGTACTGCAGGGGGGACCCTGTGGGAGAGTAGGACGCCGCCGAACTCCTTTTACGGAGAAGCCCCGTGCCCTTGTGGCACGGGGCTTTTTCGCGTTTACCTCTCTTCTTTTCAGTCAGGCGTGACCAGTTGTTCAGCCGGCGGTGACCAGGTGGGTGTCGTAGGCCAGGATGACTGCCTGGACACGGTCGCGGGATCCCGTTTTGGCGAGAATGCGCGTGACATGTGTCTTGACCGTCGATTCCGCGAGGCGGAGCCGATCGGCGGTCTCCGCGTTGGTCCATCCCCGGCCGATGACCGTGAGGATTTCCCTTTCCCGTTCGGTGAGGCTCGCGATGCGGGCGTCCAGCGTGGTGGGGCCGCCGGGCACGGCCGGCAGATGGTGTGCGTACGCGTCCAGAAGGCGGCGGGTGAGGCTGGGTGCGACCACCGCGTCGCCGCTGGCCACGGCCCGTATGCCGGAGAGGAGTTCCTCGGGCAGCGTGTCCTTGGTGAGGAAACCGCTGGCGCCGGCACGGAGGCCGTCGTACGCGCAGCTGAAGCGTTGCATCGGCTGGTCGTCCGCGATCAGCACGGTCGTCACGAGGGGATGTCGTCCAGGGGGAGTCGGAGCCGTACCCGCCAGCCGGCCGTGGCCGGAGTCGTGGCTGTGGCCTGCGTCAGCAGGGGGCCCGCCCCGGGCGATGCGGGTCCGTCCGGCGGCTGCGGCGAGCCGGGCCTGCTGGTCGCGTTCGAGTTCCAATCGCTGGGCGCGGTCGACCAGGGCCTCGGTGTACTCCTTGCGGGTACGGACCACGATGCCCAGCAGGGCCGCGAGTGCGAACGCCCAGAGGTGGGGGACGCACAGCAGGTCCCAGCTGTGCGGGAAGCGCACCGAGCCGACCACGAGCGGAACGGTCACCAGGGCGCCCGCCCGCGCCAGGGGCCGCACGGGCAGCCGTAGCGCGATACGGCCGTCGGACGGCTGCGACGCCACAGCAGTGGTGCGGAGAACGCCACGCTCATCAGCAGGACGACGGGTTCGGGCGCGTTCCGGTTGCCGGCCACGGTGCGCCAGCCCTCGGTGGTGAAGTCGAGTACGGCGAAGATCACCCAGAACGTGGTGAGCAGTCGGTTCCACTCGGTGAGCGGCGCGCTGTGGGCGGCGTACGCCCGTCCGCTGATCGTCGAGCGGCCTCGGGTGGGCGCGTCCAGGCCGAGCAGCATGCGCATGGTTGTCGATTTCCCGGCGCCGTGCGGTCCGAGGAATCCGGTGACGGTGCCGGGCCGGGCCGTGAAGTCGAGGCCGTGGACGACGGTGGTGTCTCCGTGCCTCTTGGTGAGTTCGTATGCCCTGATCATGCGGTCGACGCTACGGAGGGGGCGTGCGGCGGGCGTCGGACCTGGGCCGGGACGTGGTGGGGCGGATAGTACCGGGGCACGACGACGCTCTGCCCGGTGAATGTTGATTGCACAGGTCGGGTGCCCGCGGAGAGGATCGGCGGATGGAACATGTGATTCGAGCGGTGCGCGCCGATGAGTGGCCCCTGGTCAAGGAGTTGCGGCTGACCGCCCTGCAGGACCCGGCTGCGTCGGTGGCGTTCGTGGAGACGTACGCGCAGAGCGCCGCGCAGCCCGACGAGTTCTGGCGGGACCGGGCGCTCGGCGCCTCCGGGACCGGGCAGGGAGAGGTACGGCAGTTCGTCGCCGTCGGGCCCGGGGGGCGGTGGGACGGCAGCGTCACCGTGCTGATCGAGCGGTCGGGCACGGAGGTGCGGTTCGGGGAGGTGGTCGACGTTCACCAGGCCCTTGTGGTCGGTGTGTTCGTACGGCCCGAGGCGCGGGGCGGGGGCCTGGCGGAGGCGCTGTTCCGGGCCGGGACGGACTGGGCGTGGTCGTTGCGTGAGTCACGGATCGAGCGGGTGCGGCTGTATGTGCACGAGGACAACGCGCGGGCCGCGGCGCTCTATCGGCGTATCGGGTTCGCGGCCACCGGGCATACGGTGCCCGTGCCGGGCGACCCGTCCGCGCGGGAGCTCGAGTACGCGGTGGGGCGGCCGGCGGTGTAGGCGGCGCGCGGGGGCCGTCCGGTCGGTGTGAGTTCGTTCAGCGTGAGCCCACTCACCGTGAGCCCGTAAGGTCCTGCGTCCAGCGGGCGCGGGCCTGTTCGCGGGAGCGGAGAAGGGCCAGGGTCGGCAGGCCCATGGCCTGGCCGGTCGACAGCAGCTCCGGGAGCCGGGGGAGAGGTGCCACCGCGGCGACGTCGTCGAGCACGAGCGTCATTGGTGGGTCGAGCCGACCGTCGGTTGACCGTGCGGCCATGCGGCGGCCGTGCTCGACCACGTGCGAGGCGAGTGCCGTGAGCAGAGGCATTGCTCCGGGACCCGAGCGGGGATCCTCGATCGGTTCACCCACCACATAGAGGGTGCCCCCTTCGTCCGCGAAAGATTCCAGCACGAGCGAATCCGCCCGGTTGGGCGTGCAGGCATCGCGGATGTGGACCGAGGAGAGCGCGGTGAAGGCCCGTACCGTCAGCTCCTGTGCCATTTCACGGCGTTCGGGGTGAGCGGTGAGCGCGGACTCCAGCAGGCCCGCGAGTCCGGAGGCCGCTTTGGGGTGGGTGCGGAGCAGGCGTACCGGTTCGTGGGCGCTGCCGCCGAGGGCCCAGCGGTGGACCTGGCGGAAGGGGCGGCCGTCGATGGCGGCGGCGTGCAGCCAGCACTTCAGGAGTGTTTCCGCGGTGTCGGCCGTCGTCGCGTCGATACGGGCCTGCGGCCGGACCGGGGCGAGAAGCGCCGTGGAGCGCGCGGCAGCCGTGTCGGGCTGCTCGCAGCCCGCCGTGGGGGACCAGTGGAGGCGGGCCGGGGTGTCGCAGAGGTGGCCCGGGTCGTAGACGAGGACCGGGCCGAGCTTGGCGCGGGCGTCCTTCGTCTCGGCCCAGACGGTGGGGTCGGAGGTGACGACGAGCGCGGGCCCGTCGGCCTCCTGGATCGCCTGGACGACGGTGGGGCGGCGGGTGGCGGCCGGTCCGTACACGACGAGGGGGGTGCGGGGCGTGGGGAGCGCGGCGGCGTGGGCGGGGAGCGGATCGGTGTCGGACCGTACGTGCTCCACGGGGGTGGGCGCGGGTACGAGGAGCGGCTCCGGGGCAGGGGGCGCCGGTGGGGCGGGTGTGAGCGCCGAGTGCTGGAGCGTCTGCTGCGGCTGCGGCTGCGGCTGCGGCTGCGGCTGCGGCTGCGGCGCAGGAGTGGGAGTGGGAGTGGGAGCAGGGGTGGGTACCGGATGGGGTTGTGGTGGGGCCTCGGTATGGGGTTCGGTGCGGGGCTCGTGCTGTTGGGACCGCACGGCCTCGACTCCGTCCCCGGCCGTGCCCCCGCCGCCGTACCGTTCGTCGCGTTGCCGCGCGCGCACCGCCCGCCAGCGGGCCACCACGCCCAGCACGAACACCGTCAGCACCACCAGCACCATCAGTTCGCCTATGAACAGGCCCCAGAACAGGCCGTACCCGGAGAGCGCGCCCGCCGGGGTGTTCGGCCAGGCGGCCGGGAGGTCGTGCGGAGCGGTGACGAGTCGACGCATCGCCAGCGGGGTCTCGGCGAGGGTGACCCCCTCCGGCCAGGCGCCGTGCGCGAAGAGTCCGGCCAGGCCGGTGGCCGTCCAGGCCAGGAGCGTCAGCCCGAGCAGGAAGGCCAGCAGCCCTATCAGCAGCCCGTCCGGGATGCCGCCGCTTCCACTGCCCCCGGTACGTACCTCGCCGCGCCCCGCCATGTCAGGCCACCGTTGACTCGGACGACTCGTTCAGCCGTTGTTGGTGCTCGATCCGGGCCGCGCGCTCCTCCGCCTCCAGCTCGGCGGCGCGTACGTCCTCCGGGACGAGTTCGGCCGTCGAGGACTCGGTCATCGCGCGGTCGGTGAAGACCAGGGGGCGTTCCGCCTCGGTGATCAGGTGTTTGACCACCTGGACGTTGCCGTTGACGTCCCAGACCGCGATGCCGGGGGTGAGGGTCGGGATGATCTCGACCGCCCACCGGGGCAGGCCGAGCACGCGTCCGGTCGCTCTGGCCTCGTCGGCCTTCTGGGCGTAGATCGTGCGGGTCGACGCCATCTTGAGGATCGCCGCTGCTTCCCGCGCCGCCGCTCCGTCGACGACGTCGCTGAGGTGGTGGACGACGGCCACGAACGACAGACCCAGCCGCCGGCCGAACTTCAGCAGGCGCTGGAAGAGCTGCGCCACGAAGGGCGAGTTGATGATGTGCCAGGCCTCTTCGACCAGGAAGATGCGTTTCTTCCGGTCGGGCCTGATCCAGGTGTGCTCCAGCCAGACGCCGACGATCGCCATCAGGATCGGCATGGCGATCGAGTTCCGGTCGATGTGCGAGAGGTCGAAGACGATCAGCGGGGCGTCGAGGTCGATGCCGACGCTCGTCGGCCCGTCGAACATGCCGCGCAGGTCACCGTCGACCAGCCGGTCCAGGACGAGGGCGACATCCAGGCCCCAGGCCCGTACATCGTCTATGTCGACGTTCATCGCCTCGGCGGATTCGGGCTCCGGGTGGCGGAGTTGGTCGACGATGTCGGTCAGGACCGGCTGCCGGTCGGTGATCGTCTCGTTGACGTAGGCGTGGGCGACCTTCAGCGCGAAGCCGGACCTTTCGTCCAGGCCGTGTCCCATCGCGACTTCGATGATCGTGCGGAGCAGTGCGAGCTGGCCGGTCGTGGTGATCGAGGGGTCGAGCGGATTGAGCCGGATGCCGCCGTTGAGCGCGGCGGTCGGGTCGAGGCGGATCGGGGTGAGGCCGAGCTCCTGGGCGATGAGGTTCCATTCGCCGACGCCGTCCTCGCCCTGGGCGTCCAGGACGACGACCTGGCGGTCGCGGAAGCGGAGCTGGCGGAGCACGTACGTTTTCTCCAGCGCGGACTTGCCGTTGCCGGACTCGCCGAGCACCAGCCAGTGCGGGGCGGGGAGCTGCTGTCCGTACAGCTGGAAGGGGTCGTAGATGTAGCCCTTGCCCGAGTACACCTCGCGGCCGATGATCACGCCGGAGTCGCCGAGGCCGGGGGCCGCGGTGGGCAGATAGACGGCCTGGGCCTGTCCGGTGGACGTACGGGCGGGCAGCCTCGTCGTCTCCACCTTCCCGAAGAGGAAGGCGGTGAAGGCGTCCGAAAGCGCGGACAGCGGATCTCGCATGGCGTGACCGACCTCCCTCTCGTTTCTCTCGGTTCTCTCGGTCGTTCCGGGGTCAGCGACGGATGCCGGTGGCGAACGGCAGGGTGTTCACGAAGGCGCGGTGGTGCTCGCGGTCGCACCACTCCAGCTTGAGGTACGACTTGCCGGCCGAGGCCCGGATCGTGCGCTTGTCGCGGGCGAGGGACTCGGGCGAACGCGAGGACACGGTGATGTACCCCACCAGGTTCACTCCGGCCGCACCGCTCGCGAGGTCTTCACCCCGCTGGTCGAGTCGGCCGTGTGCGGCGATGTCGCGCGGGTCGACGGTGCGGTTCATCTTGGCCTGACGGCTGGCTTCCGCCTCGTCGTTGGTCTTCTCTGTGAGCATCCGCTCGATGGCGACCTCGGTGGGTTCGAGGTCCATGCAGACCGCGACCGTACGGATCACATCGGGGGTGTGGACGAGGAGCGGGGCCAGGAAGTTGACGCCGACGGGGGTCATCGGCCATTCCTTCACCCAGGCCGTGGAGTGGCACCAGGGCGCGCGGGTGGCCGACTCGCGGGTCTTGGCCTGGAGGAACGTCGGCTCGACCGCGTCGAGCTCGGCCGGCCAGGCGTTGCGCTTGGTCATGGCCTGGATGTGGTCGATGGGGTGGTCGGGGTCGTACATGGAGTGCACGAGGGAGGCGAGCCGGCTCTGGCCGAGCGGTTGGCGCACCCGGATGTCGGCCTCGGCCAGGCGGGCGCAGATGTCGGTGAGTTCGCGCGCCATGACGACGGCGAGGCCGGCGTCCCGGTCGAGCTTGCGGCCGGTCTCGGGGCGGGCGGCGCGGGCCATGGCGTTGGCCTCGGCGGCCAGCTCGCGGGTGTAGTGCATGCAGGCGACGAGGTAGGCGCGGTGCTGCTCGCTGGAGGTGGAGACCATGGACTGGAGCTGGTCGTACGACTCCCGCAGCCAGCCCGGGGACGTGTGGTCGCCGCGCTGGGCGACGTCCTTGGCGTGGGCGTCGGGGTCGGCGGGGAGGGTGCGGGCCAGCATCTGGATGCGGGTGACGAAGCCGTCGCCGTTGGCGACGTGCTTCAGCAGGGTGCCGAACCGGTCGACGAGGGCTTCCTGGTCCTCGCTGTCGCGCAGGCCGACGCCGGGGCCCTCGATCTCGATCGCGGCGGTGACGGTGCGGCGGTCGGCGTGCAGGAGTACGGCGATCTCGTCCGGTCCGAAGGGGGCGGCGAGCCAGTTGATCCGGCCGATGCCGGGGGGCGGGCCGATTTCGACCTCGCGCCCGTCGGCGCCGACGCCCGCCTCCATGGCTCCGGAGCGGTAGGTCGTACCGCGGCGCAGGGAGCGCTTGTAGCTGCGGTTGATTTCAAACCATTTGTAGAAGGTGCGGTGCTTGTACGGGAGGTACACGATCGCCAGGGCGAGGATGGGGAAGCCCACGAGCAGCACGATCCGCGGGCCCAGGTAGGGGACGGCCAGGCCGCTCATCATGCCGAGGAACGCACCGGCGATGATCAGCGCGATCTCGCCGGTCTCGCGGTTCTTGCCGACGATCGCGTTCGGCCGGGCGCGGCCGATGAGATACGTACGGCGGGGCGCGATCGTGTGGGACGGAGTCGTCAACGCCCTCCACCTCCCGTGCTGTTGTTACCTGAACTGCCTGATCCGCCACCTCGGGGGGAGCGGCTGCCGTGGGGGGTGCCGGAGGCCGGTCCCGATCCGCTGCGGGGCGGAGGTGTGGCCGCGGGTACGGATCCGCCGCCGGAGTTGCGGGAGCTGTGCGCGGCGACACCGCCGCTGACCGCGTTGGCCGGACGGGCCCCGCCGCCGCTGCCGCCGTCGCCGCTGTTCTGGGCGCTGCGGCTGCTGTGGGTCTTGATGCCCTGGGAGACGAGGGCGGCCGGTGAGCTGATCATGGCGGCGGCCTGGGAGCCGTCGGTGGCCTGCTTGCGGTTGGTGCGGGCGCCCTGGATCTCGTCGCCGAAGCCGGGGACGAACCGGTAGATCATCGCGGAGGCGGAGATCGCGAGCAGGATGATGGCGAGGCCGGACACGACGGCGGAGAACGCGTTCGGCCCGTCGTCCTGGGAGAGCGCGCCGGCCAGTCCGAGCACCACGACGATGACCGGCTTGACCATGATCACCGCGATCATGATGCCTGCCCAGCGGCGGACGTGGCCCCACATGTTCTTGTCGACGAGCCCCGCGTAGACGACGGTGCCGAGGAGGGCGCCGACGTAGAGCAGGGCGGCGCGGATGACGAGCTCCAGCCAGAGGATTCCGGCGGCGAGGATCGAGACCAGCGAGACGACGATCAGCATGATCGGTCCGCCGCCGATGCCGGAGCCCTTCTTGAGAGCTTTGGCGAACGATCCGAAGAAGACGTCCGTCTGCCCGCCGGAGGACGTGGCGATGATCTCGGTGACCCCGTCGGTCGCGGAGACGACCGTGTAGAGGATCAGCGGCGTGAACGCCGAGGCGAGGACCGTCAGCCAGAGGAACCCGATGGCCTCGGAGATCGCGGTGGTCAGCGGCACGCCGCGGATGGCGCGCTTGGCCACGGCGAGCAGCCACAGGACGAGGGTGAGGACGGTGGAGGCGGCGAAGACGATCGCGTACTGCTGGAGGAACTTGGTGTTCGTGAAGTCGACGTTGGCGGTGCTCTTCACCGCGTCGCTGAGCTTGTCGACGATCCACGCGGCGGCGTCGGCGCAGCCGCGGGCGAGGGAGGAGAGGGGGTCGAGGGAGTTGTCGGGGCTGCTGGGGACGTTGGAGGGGGCGCCTGCGTCGCCCTTTTCGCAGTAGTCCCTGGCGGGGCCGTGAATGAGGTCGCAAGCGTTGTTGCTCTGGCTCGGACTGGGGGTCGGCGAAGGAGCAGCGGCAACTTTGGTGGCCAGGAGGACGGCGTGTACCTGTACCGCTGCCAACAGAGCCACGACGGATGACGCGCGGCGAGGTGAACTAGGACTATCGGGCATAGGTGAACCCCCCGAACCCATTGACCGCACCAGCAATCTCGTCAGCACTGGAAGCCCGTGTGTCGCCCCCCACTGGTGCGGGACCGTCCTTCTGCGAGTGGGTTACAGCCTTCCAATCGCCATTGACCCACTGCAGTTCCATGGTGATGGTGAACCAGCCGTCGGTTACTGGCTTGGTCGAACCCTCACCTGCCAGGCCAATCAGCCCGGAGCACCAGACCTCCACCGTGGCCTGGTCAGCGGAGCTCTTCATGACCTTGGTGCCGATAGGAGTGGTGCGCGAGATGAAAGTGAAGCCAGCAGGAGTCGAGCCATCGTCGTTGAGACCCAGGTTCTTGAAGAGCCCTGCGGAGTAGGCCTCATCGAGCGTTGAGCGAAATCCGTTCACAGCGGAAGGGGCGATGACGGCGTCGAGGATGTTGTCCCGTTTTGCCTTGTCGAACATCTCGGCTGAACCCAGTGCCACGGAGTAGTTCGCGGCCGCGCTCTGCGCCCCCTGCTCGTCATGGGCGAACCCCGACGGAATCGAACCGTTCTTCCCCGTCACTGGCTTCGTCCCCGTGGCCGCCGTGGACGACGAGTCCGGCTTGGTGCCGGAGCTTCCCGACCGGCCGTTGTTGCCGTCTCCTCCGCCTCCGCCCATGTTCGCGAACGCGATAGCCGCGATCAGGAGGACGACCACGCCGACCAAGGTGACGAGGGAACGGGAGCTGCGGGCGGGACGGCGGGGGGTGCCGTAGCCGTCGCCGCCCTCGCCGTCGGGAAGGCGGGTACGGGTCTGGCGCGTACCGCCGATGGTGCTGTATCCATCGTCCGTACGGCCCGGACCGCTGCCGTAGCCTCTCTCGTCGCCGGGACTCATGCCGCGTACTCCCCCTCAACCGTTTCCTGAACCGGGTAGTACGACGGTAGCCGTGCGGGTTCCCGCGCGGGCGCGGTGTGGTGACTCGACATCAGGGAGACGCAACCTCTGCCGGTGGGCACGACGGACGGATGGTGTGGGGATGGGCTGGAGTGGCCCCTGGCGTGGAATGACAGCCGGTCAGACAGCCATTCCGTAAACGATGGTGAACAAGGTTCCCAGAGATCCGATGATGAACACACCGGTCAGACCGGCTACGATCAGCCCCTTGCCCTGCTCCGCGCTGAACGTGTCGCGCAGTGCCGTGGCACCGATGCGCTGCTTTGCCGCGCCCCAGACCGCGATGCCGAGGCAGAGCAGGATGGCAATGGCCATCACGACCTCGATCATTACGCGGGCCTCGTTGCCCAAGGTCCCGAACGGCCCCCAGTTCGGGGCGATTCCGCCGATGATGGTGGTGATGTCGCCCTTTTCAGCTGCCAGGATCATGTAAGTCACCGCCCCTGTTGGGTAGTTCATTGCCCCTGCCACACGACACGGGTCGCTCTCTATCTTCGCTGATGAAACTGCTCTCGTACGACGGCTTGGCGGCTCTCTTTACCCGGATCTCGTACGTTTGACCGGTCTGGCCGCCCTGACCTGCGGATCGAATCGGTGTATGACCGAATACGTATGGTTACTCTGTGTATCACGGGGGGTGACCTCGGGCAATGAATGCCATCCCGCCACCCTGGCCGAGACCTTTGCGCAGGGCCCCGACGGCGCTTGATCGGGTCAGAGCAGGGGGTGGCGCGGGACCGGTGGCCGGGGTGGTGTCGTCCAGTTCGGCGGCGGCCGGAAATCGCACCAGGTGCCGTCGAAGGGAAACGTTCCGGCTTCGGCGAGCCGTACGACCGAGTCGCCCTCGCTCCGGATGGCCGATGCCTCGTCGGCCGACCAGTAGGCCGGGTCACCGGTCTTCTCGGCGAAGGACTGCTCGTCCTTCCACCGCCAGCTCCGGTCCGGCGCCACGTTGATGTCGAGTTCGTGGTCGGTGATGTCGATGTCGTCACCGTGGTGGACCCGGCGCTCCAGATTTACGTACCAGCCACGGAACTTCTGTCTGCGGCCGAAGAGCCAGAGGACGGAGTGCGAGGCGCCTGTCGGCTGGTAGAAGAGCGCGTTGCCCATCGGCCATCGGCCGGCGACCACGGGATAGCCGTCGGCCGGGCGGTCGTGCGGGGCGATGTCCCGTAAGTGCGCTCCGTGCGGAAGCTTCGTACGCCACATCGGTGTGCCGGCCTCCATCCACACCAGCTGCCCCGCTTCGGTGCGCTCGACGAGGCGTACGGGCACCGAGGCGCTCAGGTGTCCGCCGATGAAGAAGTTCCAGCGGAGTATCCGGCCCGGGTCGTCGTTCATGTTGTCGATCATGCCCCTGGTGCGGTGGGCGGACACGTGATCAGAGAATCGGTTCGGCGTGCCGTCGTGCGCGCGGCTGGATACGCCGGGAGCGCCGCTCATGTGGATGAATCGGTCGAACTGGCGTCCGTCGTGAACCCGGTGCCTCCCATGGGGCCGAAGCGGACCAACCATGACGAGGCTGATCAGTGGCTCGGGCTGGGTGCCGATCTGATCAGCTTCGGTCGCGCTGCGTCGCGGTGGCCCACAGCAGTACCGCGCACACGAACGCAGCCCCGGCGAACACCAACGGGCGCGCCAGGGCGTCCTCCCGTGCGCCCGCGAGCAGCGCGCCGATTGCGGCAGGGGCCAGGGCCGCCGCCGGCAGTGTGCGGCGGCGCGGCACGGTCTCCCGTGCGGCGGGCGGGAGAAGGCGGGCGGCGACGGCGTGGCAGGCGCAGGCCAGCAGCGTGGCGCCGAGGGCGTCGCTGGGCCGGTGCCAGTAGAGCGCCTGTACGGCGGCTGCGATGTAGGGCCGGGTGCGCGGGGAGGCGACGAGAACGGCGCCGAGGGCCAGTCCGGCGGCGATGGCGACGTGACCGCTCGGGAAACTCACCTCGGTGAGATTGCTCGGCGCGCCCACGATGTCCGGACGCGGCAGGACGTATGAGTTCAGCCCCTCCGCCCCCACGATCGTGACCACCGCGACCCCGATGGCCGCGCAGCCCTCGCGCCAGCACCGGCGCACCAGGGTGACCAGCCCGATCAGCGCGATCCCCACGGCGACGGTCTCGTGCTCCGCGGTCAGCGGTGGTGGGCCCACCGACTGGCATGGCGCCCGCGTAGATCATCGCCGCCGAGGCCGGGAGCGCGATCCACGGCTTGCCCCGCAGCAACGCGACCACGGCGACCAGTGGGAGCAGGCCGTACGGCAGCACCCGTGTCACCGTGCCCGGCCCCTGTGCCCACGGGTACCAGCCGGTGGCGTGGAAGCCGATGGCGCGGCTGCCGGGGGCGATGCGCAGCGCCCAGTCCCACACGTCCTGCAGGTATGGCACCAACGCCAGTACGGACAGGGCAAGGGCGGCCAGATGAATACCGTCCAGCCACCATGGCCGGGCCGGATCGTCGGCGGCGGTCCGGGCGTGCGCCTGCACCCCTCCGCGCAACAGGGCGGCGGACTCGCGGGGCGGTGGCCAGTCGCGTCCGGGGTGTGCCTCGGCAAGGCAGGCCAGCAGCTCGTTCCCGTACTGGTCGCGGTAGGCCTTGGGGTACGCGGCAAGCAGCAGACGGTTCATGCCGTCCCGAGGGTCCTGAGACGTCCGGTCACGAGGGCCGCCGCCTGCTGCATGCGCAGCGCTTCCTGCTCAAGCGCGCCGGTGCCGTCCTGCGTGAGCCGGTAGTACCGGTGCGGTCGCCCGTCCACGACCTCCTCGTGGTCGGCGACCACCAGCCCGGACCGTTCCATCCGCTCCAGTGCCCCGTACAGGGTGCCGACGGCGAGCCTGAGCCGTCCGTCGGTGGCGCGCTCGGTGGCCTTGATGAAGAGACACCTTCTGCGCGGGAACGTGACCGCCGACTGGTGAGGTGTCACGTTGCCGTGCGGAGTGGGGGCCGGTGGTCAGTGCCGGGTCGGTGGGTTTTCCTCGTCGCCGCTCTCGGTGAAGTGGTCGAACTCGCCGGCCACGACGCCCTTGGCGAAGGCGTCCCATTTCGTCCGGGTGGTCGTGACGAGGTTGGTGGGGGCGCCGGTTTCGCGGAGGTGGACGAGTTCGTCCGGGCCGAAGGCGATCTCGATCCAGGGGCCGGGGCCCTCCTCGTCCTCGGGGGCGGCGCGGATCCAGGTGAGGTCGGCGGGGACGTCAGCCATGGGCGCGGTTCTCCTTGAGGGTGCGTACGAGGGCGGCCCACGCGGCGGGTGTGGTGCGGAGTATCGCCCCGGTGGGGTCGCCGCTCTCGGTGAGCTGGACGGTGCCGGGGGTGGGGGCGGCTATGTGTACGCAGGAGTTTCCCTGTGCGCAGTAGGACGACTTCTGCCAGGCGGGAGCGGACATCGTGGGTTCCTTCACAGGTCGCGGGCGATGGTGTGGATGAAGTCCCTGGACTCTTCGCGGGCCAGCGCGGTGGCTTCCATGCGGCCGAGCAGAACGCGGTACTTCTTCAACTGGGCCTCGGCGTCGAGGAAGACGGGGCCGTGGGACTGGTCCAGGTTGACGGTGTCGAGCTGTGGGACCGGGCCGAGGAAGTAGTAGATCGACTGGCCCGACCCGGCAAGGACTCCGGCGGAGAAAGGGATGACCCGGAGGGTGATGTGGTCGCGTTCGCCCATGTCGAGGAGGTGCTGAAGTTGCTTGCGGGTCACCTTCGGGCCACCGAACTGCATCCGCAGGGCGGCCTCGTGGACCACGGCCTCGTGCGGTGTCGGCGATTCCCGGAACAGCACGGCCTGCCGTTTGATACGGAACGAGATGCGGTGCTCGATGTCGGGAGGCGACAGCTCGGGAACATCCTGGCGGAAGATCTCGCGCGCGTATTCCGCGGTCTGGAAGAGGCCGGGGACATGAACGGTGACCGCAGTTCGCAGTCTGTGGGCGTGGTGCTCGATTTCAGCCAGGTCGAGGAGCGGCGCGGGTAGGGTCCCGCGGTACTCCTCCCACCACCCGCGCGAGCGGTCACCCGTCATGGCGGCCAGGGCGTTGACCAACTCGTGGTCCGAGCAGCCGTAGTGGCAGGACAGGGTGCGCACCCGTTCGGCGCTGACGCCGTAGCGGCCGGCTTCGATGTTGCTGATGCGCGCCTGATTGCCGCCGAGGAGCCTCGCGGCCTCGGTCGCGGTGATCCCGGCGCGCTCACGCAACTTGCGGAGTTCGGCGCCCAGCCGTTGGCGGCGGGCTGTTGGTGTGGCGCTGGATGACATCACTCGCTCCCCGGCTTGGTCACCCACACGAGGGTATCTGTCACGTAATTCATGAAGTTCATGGAATGCATTCCATGTTTCGCTCTACTGTCGGGCTCAGGCCACCCGCCCGGAAGTACCCCGCTCGACGGAGCGGCCTCGTCACCGGGCAACCGGAAACCCATGATTCAACTTCCCTCCGTGAACGGAGACTTCCATGGTCAGTGCCACGGTATCCCCGCCCTGGGCGTACACCCTCCAACTCCCGCAGGATCCCCGCGCCCCGGGCGTGGCCCGCTCCACCCTCCGCACCGTCCTGCGCGTGCACGGCATGGGTGAACTCATCGAGATCGCCGAACTGTTGGCGAGCGAACTCGTCACCAACGCGTATCTGCACTCCTCGGGGGCCTACTCCCTGCGCCTGCGCGATGCCGGGCGCAGCCGTGTCCGGCTGAGCGTATGGGACACCAACCCACACATCCCCGCCCCCTTCCGATGGAACGCCGAAGCACCGGAGGAACTCGCCGAACGCGGGCGGGGGCTGTACCTCGTCACCCTCTACGCGGAGAGCTGGGGCGCCCACCCCATGGGGACCGGACTGCCGGGGCAGGGCGGGAAACTGCTCTGGGCGGAATGCGCGGCCAAGGGGGAGGGGTAGGGCCTCTCGTTCGGATCAGGCCGGGCTCGTGTACCCCGGCTTGATCCGAACGAGAGGCCCCAGGCGGGGGTCCGGGCCGGGCGACAGACATGCGGGGCGGGCATAGCCTCGTCGCATGGTGCGGAGCGAGGCGAAGGACGTGGCCGGGTATCTGGCCGAGGTGCCCGAGGATCGCAGGGACGCCCTGGACAGGCTGCGGGGGCTGTGCCGGACGGAGCTCGCCGGTTTCGACGAGGTCATGGCGTACGGAATGCCCGCGTACGAGCGGGACGGCGTCGTCGAGATCGCGTTCGCCGCCCAGAAGCAGTACACCTCTTTCTACCTGATGCGCGGTGACGTGCGTGAGGCGTTCGCAAAGCGGTTGGCCGGACAGGACATGGGGAAGGGCTGCCTGCGCTTCCGCAAGGCGGAGGCCATCGACTACGACCTGGTGCGGGACCTGCTCCGGGCGACGGCCACGGCGTCGGGGCGGGGCGCGGTCTGCTGAGCGGAGCCGCCCAGCCCGTGACCGGCGGAAATTCGCTGGTGATGAGGCGGGAGAGCCACGTAGGAAGGGGGTATGAGTGCCTCCACGTCCATACCGCCGACCGCCGATCGACGGACCTTCGTCCGCGCCACGCTCGACCTGGGGGACCTACTGCTGCGCCCCTGGAGCCGGGAGGGCGCCGATCTGGAGGCGATGCTGGACGGGCTGGTCACCGCCGCCGCGGACCCTCTGATCGCCCGCTGGAACCCCCTCCCGGCAGCCGATCGCGCCGAGGCCATGGCGTGGCTGGAGTTGCGCGAGGGCGGCTGGGACCGTGGTGATGCTGCCAGCTTCGCCGTACTGGGCGCGGCCGACGGCGCGGTCCTGGGCGCCGTCGGCCTGCGCTGGGACGACCGTGCGGACGGCCTCGCGATGATCGGTTACCGGACGTTCCCGTCCGCCCGCGGACGGAGCGTGGCCACCAGAGCGACGTCGGCGGTGACCGACTGGGCCTTCAGCACCGCCGATGCCCGCCGGATCGAGATCGCCCACGCCATCGGCAACGAGGCCTCCTGCCGGGTGGCCCACCGCTGCGGCTTCCTTCTTGAGGGAACGCTGCGCCAGTCCTACCGCTACGGCGACGGGGCGTACCACGACGAGCATTTGCACGCCCGTCTGGCAACCGATCCGGTGCCGGCCGGCCGCGCGACGGCCTGACCGGCGGGTACGGACCGGGTCGTCGGCCTGCCGCTCCTGGATAGCCCGTTCGGGTGAACCGTGGGTCGTGCTGTGCCGGGCCCTGTGCGGACACGACGCCTTGAGGCGCGAGTGGGCGGCGTGTCGCCCGCACGGGATTTGGCACAGTGCCGCTCCACGATCAAGGACGGAGCGGGGTGACCGGAGTGACGGTGGTGGGACAGCCGGGGGGTCGTCAGCGGCTGAGCGATCTGGCGGGGCTGAAGAGCGGCGGCGACGGGGACGTACTGAAGCACAGCGACGGGCCCTGGCTCCGAGCGGCCGGGGGTGCGGAAGTGATGCACACGCACCTCGGCCCGGTGAAGACGGAACTGGAGACCGCGCACGAGGGACTGCTCGCGGGGACCGCCGGGCTGACCGCGCTGGCGGAACTGGGCGCCGTCCGGGAGTCGTGGGAACGACGGTTCGAAGCCGCGCGGGGTGAGTGCGGGGCCCTGGCCGGGAAGCTGCGGGCTGTCGCCAGGGCCCAGGGGGAGACGAACGAATCCGTGAAGGCGTCGTTCGCGCCGGTGGCGGGCGGACCGCGATGACGCTCACCTGGACACAGTTACGCGACCTGAGGTGTGGCGAACTGGAGGGCGCGGCCGACGGGTGGGGCAGGGCGAGCAACCGTGCCGACGCGGGCCGGGACCGGATCGAGACACAGATGCTCAACGGGTTGCGCGGTACGCAGCACGGCGAGGCGGCGAGCGCGGCGGTCGGCCGGTTGCGGCAGCTGAGCAGCAACCTGCAGTACGTCTACACGGAGTGCGGGCTGCTCCGTACGACGCTGAACAGCATGGCCCACGAACTGCGCGCCCAGCAGAGGGCGTTGCGCGATGCACTGGACGACGCCGAGTCCCTGAAGCTCACCGTCCACGTGGACGGTTCGGTGACGTACCCGGCGGCGGGCGAAGGCCTGATCGACGGCCGGCCGTTGCCGGGCGGTACGGCGTCGGCCGACGTGGCGCCGGGCCTCCTGCCGCCCTCGGGCCTGGTGGCGCCCAACCCGAACGCGGCAAAGGCGCAGGACATCGCGGACCGGGTGGCGAAGGCCGTGCGGACGGCGGCCGAGATCGACTGGCGGTACGCCCGCATTCTGCGTCGGCTGAAGGCCGAGGAGGGCCTGAAGGTCCCCGACACCACGTGGACCGACGCGGCGGGCGACGCGGCCGCGGTGCGGGGCGCGGCGCGCGGCTACCTGAAGGACGGCATCCCCCGCGACGCGTCACCGGCCGAGCGGAAGGCGTGGTGGGCCGCCCTGACGGACGAACAGCGCGAGGAATACCTGGCGGTGTACCCGGACCAGATCGGCAACTTGGACGGCATTCCGGCTATGGTGCGGGACGCGGCGAACCGGGACAACCTGCAGCTGCTGATGGGGAAGCTGGAGGGGCGGGACGACGCGAAATCGGAGACGCAGCTTGCGGGACTGCGGGAGATCGACCGGCAGTTGCGGGAGGGGCGGCAGCCGCCGATGTTTCTGCTCGGCATCGGGGATGAGGGGAACGGGCGGGCGATCGTCTCGTTCGGGAATCCGGATGCGTCCAGGAATGTGTCGGCGTATGTGCCGGGGTTGAGTACCGCGTTAGACGAAGACTTCGCGAAGAACGATCTGAAGCGGGCCCGGGACACGGCTATTGGGACTCAAATTCACGATCCTTCCAGCGCGGCGATTGTCTGGCTTGGCTATGACGCGCCGCAAACGCCAATCACTGATCCGCTGGGATCCTTTGCTGTAATGGGCGACGAGAGAGCCGAGAAGGGCGGGCTGGCATACAACAGTTTCATGCGAGGCCTTGAGGCAACGAATGAGAACGAGAACCGGCACTTGACTGCAATCGGTCACTCTTATGGTTCGCGCACTGTGGGCGCTGCTGCACAGCAAGGGGGTGGGATCCCAGGGGTTGACGACATCATCCTGGTTGGCAGTCCAGGGGTGGGTGTTGACCACGCCGAAGAGCTGGGGGTAGGGAAGGAGCACGTATTTGTCGGGGCTGCCGAAAACGACATGGTGACCAAGCTTCCGTCCAAGCAGCAGAGTGCAGTCGGCGCGGTGGGGTTGATTGCCGGTGGGCCAGTGGTGTCCTACATCGCAGGAGATATTGCTGACCAGGGGGACGACGATCTTTGGTTCGGTAAGGACCCGGCGAGTGAGGCATTCGGGGCGAGGCGTTTTCCCGTCGATGACGGACAGAGGCTGCTCAGCGGCAGGGGAATTTCCTTCGATGCGCATCGTCAATACTTCGATCCAGATCGGGATGCTTCATCGGCTAACAGTATCGCTCTGATTGCGGCGGGGAAGCCTGAGAGGGTCAAGGCGGAGGAGTATCGATGAGGATCCGATTTCAAACGATCACTGTGATGCTGCTGCTATGTATGCCGCTTGCTGGATGTGTGAGCAATGAAAAGAGGGCTGGCGTGGATATGCAGGAAGCGGCGGTACACGCAGACGGCATCATGGACGCGACGCTGCGAGGTATTGAACCGACGGTGCAATGGGCCCACGGTCCCACAACGACGGGTAGTTGTGGTGTAACTCGCAGGCGTGCAGTAATGACCGTTGTGTCCGAGAGGCGGCGGGGAAGTTTTTTGGGATTGGTGGAGCGCATCTGGCGGCATCGTGAGTACAGGATCAAGGGTGTCAATAACGACACAGACTCCCCGGCCATCTACGCCCAGACAAAAGATGGGTTCGGTGTCACTCTGATTATCGGTGGTGCAGGCCAAGCCTTCTTCGAGGTGGACAGCCCCTGCGTGAATGAGTCCGAGGTGAAAGATCCAACCACTCCACCCAACGGCCCCGCATACGAAGGCGTCTACCCTCTTCCCCGCCCCAACGTCCGCTCGGACTTCTGGTCCGCCGGGGCGCCCTGATGTCACGTCTCCGCCGCCAATGACCCATATCAAGCCGGTCGGTGGCGGAAAGGGATAGGCCGATCACCTGGGACTTTGAGTCCTGCATTGGGCCCTGGGGCCCATGCCGCGCCCAGTGTTGGTGTGGTCGCATACAGAGACCGGGGGAACTGTCGCTGCGCCCACTCACAAAGCTGGGAGATTCGCCGTGTCTGGCATACGAGAATTAGCGGTTCCAGGTGGTGCCGACACGGGTGCCGCCGAGGTCCGTCCAGGCAGGCAGTCGTTGTCGCGCCCTCTGCAGGCGGTGCTGATTCTCGTCCGACTGCTCTTCGTCGTCACCGCCGTTGGTGTGATCGACGCGTTGGTCGTGGCTTCGTCTGTCGACGCCGTGGACGGACGGCTGTTGGGCATGTTGCTGTACGCGGCGCTGCCCGGCGTCACCGGGTTCGTGCTGTCGCTGTACATGCGTACCGGTGGCGTCTGGATCTGGCGAGGGCTCCTCGCCGTACATGCCTGGCTCATCCTCGGCGCCCTGGCGACGCTGGGCGGGAGCACCGGCGGGCAGGGCGTGGCGCAACTGGTGATGCCGGTTGTCGTCGTCGTTCTGCTGCTGCGGCCCGGCTCTCGTGAATGGTTCGGGCTCAGCCCCGAACAGCGCGCCGAGCACCGCTCGTTCAGCGTCGCGCGGATGATCAAGTGGCGTCGGGACGCCGGTCAGACCGCGATGGAGTACCTGGGCATGATCCTCGTGGTCGTGGCCCTCATCGGCGGGCTGGTGGCGACCGGGATCGGTGGACAGCTGACCGGCGAGCTCCGGAACGCCATCTGCCAACTGACCGGAAGCGCCTGCCCGGCACCCCAGGTCGAGGTGGTGGCCGGCAAGGGCGAGGGCAAGGGCGGCGACGGCTCGACCGGCGGCGGATCCGATGCCGCCGGTGGTGCGGGCTCCGAGGGCTCGACCGTGACCGGGGGCACGGGGTCCGGCGGGTCGACGACGACGGGTGGGAACGCCGCGTCGGGTGGGAACGCCGCGTCAGGAGGGAACGCCGGGTCCGGTGGGTCCACTGCGTCCGGTGGGTCCGGATCCGGTGCAGGCGGCACGGAGGGTTCCGGCGGTGCAGGCGGCTCCACAGGTACCACCGGGTCCACCGGCTCCACCGGCTCGGCCAACGGCGATTCTTCTTCGCAGGTCGACGCGGGTAGACAAAGCCCGAAGCCGAACACCTCCCGCCCCTCCGACGGCAACTTCGTCACCGGTGTCATCGGCAAGGACGGCCTGTGGGGCGACGTCAGCGGCGCCGTCGACACGGTCATTCACCCGGGCGACACCATCAAGGGCATCGCCGACCAGTACGCCCAGTCCGCCCGGGGCGCGAGCGACAAGTGGAACAAGGGCCAGTACATCCCCGCCGCCTGGGACATGACCAAGGCATCCGGTGGGGGCGGCGGCGCGGTCGCCGGGCTGCCCGGCTCCGGGTCGCGCGTCGAGGCGGCGGTGCGGGACGCTGAGCGCGACTACCTCAACGCCCGTATCCCGACCGACGCCACCGCGGCCCAGCGCAAGTCGTGGTGGGACGGGCTGACGCAGCAACAGCGCGACCAGTACCTCGAACTCTCACCGGACAAGATCGGCTATCTGGACGGCATCCCGGTGGCGGACAGGGACGCGGCCAACCGGAAGAACCTTCCGGACCTGATCTCGAAGCTGGAGGGGAAGACCGACTCCAAGTCGAAGAAGCAGCTGGCGGGATTGCTGGAGATCGACCGGCAGCTTCAGGAGGGGAGCAAGCCGCCGATGTACCTCATCGGCATCAGTGACGAGGGCAACGGGAGGGCCATCGTCTCCTACGGCAACCCCGACACTTCGAAGAACGTGTCGGCCTATGTGCCGGGGCTGAACACTTCCCTCGACGAGGAGTTCGCGAAGAGCGGTCTCAAGCGGGCCCGTGACACGGCGATCGGCGCCCAGGGGTACGACCCGTCCACCGCGGCGATCGTCTGGCTCGGGTACGACGCCCCGCAGACGCCGGACGGGCTGCACAGCCTGGCGGTCGCCGGCACCGGACGGGCGGAGAAGGGCGGTGCAGCCTACAACGACTTCATGGGCGGCATCGTGGCCACCAACCAGAACAAGGATCCGCACATCACGGCCATCGGGCACTCCTACGGTTCCCGGACCGTGGGCGCCGCGACGCAGCGCGAAGGCGGCATACCGGGGGTCGACGACATCATCCTCGTCGGCAGTCCGGGGGTGGGCGTGGACCGCGCCGTGGACCTCGGCGTCGGCAGCGGGCACGTCTTCGTCGGAGCCGCGGCCAACGACCCGGTGACCAAGCTCCCGTCCAAGACACAGGTCGTCGTGGGTGCGGTGGGGATGATCCTGGGCGGCCCGGCCGGCGCGTACATCGCCGGAGACCTGGCCGATCCGGGCGACGACGACCTCTGGTTCGGCAAGGACCCGGCGAGCAAGGCCTTCGGCGCCCAGCGATTCCCGGTGGCCCCCGGCCAGCCCCTGATCAGTACCGGCGGGGTGAGTTTCGACGCGCACTCGAACTACTTCGATCCGGTACGAGACGCTATGTCGGCGGACAGCATCGCTCTGATCGTGTCGGGACACTCCGACAGGCTCAAGATGGAGGAACAGCGATGAAGCGAAGGTTCCAGACCGTCGCGGTGGCCCTGGCTTTCGGCTTCGCACTGTCAGGCTGCGGCAACGACAGCGGGCAATCGAGCGGCAGCGCGAGCGCCGGGACCACGAAGAGCACCAAGAGCACCAAGGGGAGCAACATGAACATGCAGGAGGCCGCCGAACGGTCCGACAGCATGCTCGACGACGTACTGAAGGCGATCGACCCCGAGGTGCAGTGGGCGCACGGACCGACGACGACCGGCAGCTGCGACGTGACGCGCAGGCGCACCGTGATGACCATCGTGTCGGCCGAGCGCCGGCAGAGCTTCCTGGACCAGGTCGAGAAGTTCTGGCGCGAGAGCGACTACCGGATCAAGGCCAAGAACAAGGACGAGGAGTTCCCGGCGATCTACGCGCAGACGAAGGCCGGTTTCGGGATCAGCGTGAGTTTCCGCGGCAGGGGGCAGGCGTTCTTCGAGGCCGACAGCCCCTGTGTGAAGGAGTCGAAGGTCGCCGACTCCACCTCCAAGCCCAACGGACCGGCGTACGAAGGGGTCTATCCCCTCCCGCGCCCCAACGTGCGCTCCGACTACTGGTCGGCCGGAGCGTCCTGATGCCCGCTCAGTGCGCCGGGGCGGCCGGACGATGACCCCGATGACCCGGTTGATTCGCACACACCCGCGAAAACACCCATGAACCCCGCCCCGATGGGGGATGGTTGAGGGGTGCGGAAATTCTGGGTGGTCGGTGGCATCGGTGTCGGCATGGCCATGTGCTTCGTGGCGCTGCTCGTCGTCGGTACGTACTCCGCTGCTGCCGGGCTCGTCAGCTCCGGCAGCAGCGGAGCCGTCGGGCTGGCGAAGGGGGCCGTACCGGCGAAGTACCAGGCGCTGGTGCAGAAGTGGGGCAACCTCTGCCCCGCCATCAACCCGGCTCTCCTGGCTGCCCAGTTGTACCAGGAGAGCGGGTGGAACCCCCGGGCCGAGAGTCCCGCCGCCGCTCAGGGCATGGCCCAGTTCATCCCGGGCACCTGGGCCAGTCACGGGATCGACGGCAACGGGGACGGCAAGCGGGACGTCTGGGATCCGGCCGACGCGATTCCGTCCGCCGCCTCGTACGACTGCGAACTGGCCGGGTACGTGAAGAAGGTGCCGGGCGATCAGACGGACAACATGCTGGCCGCGTACAACGCCGGCGCGTACCGGGTGATCCGCTCGGGCGGGGTTCCGAACATCTCCGAGACGCAGAACTACGTCACCATCATCCGGTCCCTGGAGAAGAGTTTCGCCCGGCCCGTCGGACGGGTGCAGCCCTCACAGCAGGCGGCCGGGGCCATCTACTTCGCGCAGAAGAAGCTCGGTACGAAGTACCTGTGGGGCGGCAACGGCACGCCGGAGCAGGGCGGGCGCTTCGACTGTTCGGGGCTGACCCAGGCCGCCTACCGCACCGTGGACATCGAGCTGCCCCGGGTGGCGAACGACCAGTACAACGCCGGTCCGCATCCTTCGCGTGACGAGCTGCTCCCCGGCGACCTGGTGTTCTTCTCGGACGATCTGACCAACTCGCGGGCCATTCATCACGTGGGGCTGTACGTCGGCGGCGGATACATGATCAACGCGCCGTACACCGGGGCCGTGATCCGGTTCGACAAGATCGACACGCCCGACTACTTCGGCGCGACGCGCGTGACCAAGGACGGGGCCGCGGCCCTGCCGACCGCCCTTCCGGCCGACCGTCCGGCGGCATGACGCGAGGACGGCGGTGGCCGGAACTCTCCGTGAAGCCTGGGCCCTGAGCTGCGACGATGAGTCACTCTTCGATAACGTCATGGTGATCATTCGGTGGAGAGTGGAACGCACGCACGGGGCACGTCGTTCCCTGGGGGGACCGGACGGACCGGGACGGCGGTGCACTGACCATGCGGCGCCGACCGGGGAAGCGCTCGCGAGCGGAGCGGCCACGCCGTACCGATCCACAGGCAGTGATCCACGCAGTGATCGAACCGACACGGGGGTTCGTCAAAGCGGTGCACAGGAGTGTGCCCCGCGGCAGCAGACAAGGCAAGGGGCCGCAGCAGATGGCTGGACTCGCAGTGGATGGGTCGAACCCCGACGTCAGCCTGCTCTACGACATCAACGGGCTCGCGAAGTCCGCTCCCACCTGGTTCGACCGGGTCATGGAGTTCGTCGGCGAGTACGGGATCATGCTCGGCATGGTCCTGGTGGTCCTGTGGTGCTGGTGGAGCGTGCGCCGGCGCGGCACGGCCGATGATTCGGTGACGGCGGTCGCCGGGATCGTCTGGGCGCCGCTCGCCGCCGGGATCGCGCTGCTCATCAACATTCCGATCCGCGGTTTCGTGGGGCGGCAGCGCCCGTTCCGGGACCACCCGGGACTGGATGTGCTGGTGGACGGGAAGAACGACTTCTCCTTCGTGAGCGACCACGCCACGATGGCGATGGCTCTGGCCGTCGGGCTCTTCGTGGTCAACCGGAAGTTCGGCATCGCCGCGATCGGCCTCGCCCTGCTGGAAGGCTTCTGCCGGGTCTACATGGGCGTCCACTACCCGACCGACGTCATCGGCGGATTCGCACTCGGTACGGCGGTCGCCCTGCTGCTCGCCCCGCTGGCGATGATGCTGCTGACCCCGTTGGCGGCGGCGGTCTCCCGTTCGGAGCGGCTCGGACGACTCGTCAGGTCGCGGCGTTCGCAGGTGTCGGCCGCGGCCGACGGGCGGGCCGGGGCGTTCGGGATCCCCGAGCCGCGGCCGGGTACGGGCGGCGGCGGCGAGAAGGACCTGGCCGCGTAGCGCTCCGGCGGGGCGGCAGGTCCGTCAGCGGGGCGCGCAGCCCGTGATCACAGGTCCGTCACCGGGGCACCCAGCCCGTGACCGCAGGTCAGAGAGCTTGCGGGAAGGCGAAGAGGCGCTCGGGGTCGTACTGCTTCTTCAGCTCGGTGAGCCGGTCGGCCGCCGAACCGTAGTAGGCCCGGCGCCAGTCGGTCAGCGTCGGGTCGCTGTAGTTCTGGTACGCCGCTCCGGACGCGTACCGGCGCATGGCCGCGTGGGTGTTTTTCAGCCAGTCCTGCTGGGCGCCGCCCGCGGTGCCGGGGCGCCAGGCACCGATGTACTGGGCGAGTACGCGGGAGCCGCGGTGGACGAAGGCCGTCGCCTGCGGGGAGATCCGGTTGATCGCCCCGCCGAGCGCGGTGAGCGCGATGGAGCCGCCGCCCCCGCCCTGGCTCATGGGAATCCGGGTGAACGCCTCGGCCCGGTCGAGCAGGGCGCTCACGCCCGCCGCGGAGAGGGAGCGGTCGTAGAAGTCGGACGCGGCGGCGTATGTCTCGCGCTGGAGCGTGCCCTGCGTGGTGCGGCCGGGCGTCGTGCCGGGCAGATGGCACTGGGCGTCGGTGATGCCCGAGCAGCCCGCGTACACCAGCATGGCTTCCTGGTAACTGCGGCGGCGCAGCGAGACGGAGGAGGCCGGGGCGCCGATCCGGTCGGCGAGGCGGTCGACGGCGTTCTGCAGGTCGCCGTACGTGCCGAGGCTGAACGCGGCCACCGAGACGGTCGGATTGCCACCGCCCGGCCCCGCGGCGAGATGGGCGGAGGACCAGATCTCGTCGGGCTGGGACGGTCCCCACTCCTGCCAGGCGGTGATGACGGAGCGGGCGCGCGACCAGGGCCAGGACATGTACGCGGTGACGGTCTGCCGGACCGGGCGGGTACGGAACCTCAGCTCGGTGACCACGCCGAAGTTGCCGTTGCCCGCGCCGCGCAGCGCCCAGAAGAGGTCCGGGTGGTGCTCGGCGTCCACGGTGAGGGTCTTGCCGTCGGCCGTGACGACGGTCGCCGAGGTGAGGCTGTCGCAGGTCAGGCCGTACGCGCGGGATGCCACGCCGTGGCCGCCGCCGAGGGTGAGGCCGGAGATGCCGACGGTGGGGCAGGAGCCGCCGGGGATCGTCAGGCCGTGCCGGGCGAGGCCCTGGTAGACGTCGACGAGTTTGGCGCCCGCGCCGATCGTGCCGTTCCGCTCGACGCGGGACAGTGACGAGACGTCAAGGACGAGGCGGCCGTTCCCGCTCGACCAGCCGGCGTAGGAATGGCCGCCGCTGCGGATGGACACGGGGGTGGCGGTGCGGCGGGCGAAGGCAAGGCACTCGCGGATGTCCGCGTCGTGCCTGACATAGGCGACGGCGGCCGGCTTCAAGCCGTCGAAGCGGGTGTTGTAGAGCTGACGCGCCGTCGGGTAGGCCGCGTCCTGGGGGCGTATGAGAGCGCCGTCGAGGCTCTTGGCCAGGGCGGTCCAGTTCGCCGGGCCGGAGGGGGACGGCTTCGACGGGACCGATGAGGCCGGTGAGCCGGGTGTGGTGCCGCCCGTGGTCTGCGTACCGCCTGTGGGGTCGCCGCCGGTGCCGGACGTGTTGTCGCACGCGGTGGCGGTGAAGCCGGTGAGTGCTGCGGCGGCGCCCGCGGCGAGCAGGGTGCGGCGGTCGGTCGAGGGCGGCAGGTTCATCGGACCTCCGGGTCATGGCGTTCACGGCCGGTCGGTGGGGGGAGAGGCCGGGGAGGAAGGGCGAGGGGCCAAGGAGAAGAAGGGCGAGGGGCCAAGGAGAGGACAGGGAGAGGACAGGGAGAGAGGGCAGGGAGAGGGAGCCGGGGAGGGCTTCAGGGTGCCGCTCGGTGTTCCGCGGCGTCCGTGCGGGCCCGGTCCCGGGAGCGGCGGGCCGGTCCGGACCAGCCGCAGCTGCAGCGGGCGGTGCAGAACGAGCCGCGTTCCACGGTCATGGGCTCGTGCCCGTCGGACGCGGGGGTGGGGGGAGCCTTCGGGACCTCGTCGGTGCGTTGGTCATACACCCGTCCACGGTACTGGGCACGGCCACCCGGCGGTGTGTCGTCGGGGAGCGGCGTGACGGTGGACACGGGTCGTCGTTATGGGGAACGGATGGGGGGCTCGGGCAAACGGTACGTCGTTGGGGGTTGGCAGGCGATGGTGGTGCAGCAGCACAGGTCCGGAGGCGGGGCGCGCGCTGTCTGCGCCCTTGCCGTGATGGGCGTGATGGCGGCGACCGCCGGATGCGGTGGCGGTGGTGGCGGCGGTGACCGTGCCATGGCCGATGAACGGGGTGGTGCCGACTCCCTCGACGCGGTCCGCGGTGCGGCCGCGGTGCTCGCCGGGGCGTCGGCGGTGACGTCGGCCGGGACGGGAACGGGGGCGGTGACCGGACGGGCCGCTCCCCGGGCCGGGGCCCCGTCCGTCGCGGGAAGCGCCGAGGTGCGAACGTCCATGGAGACCGCGGCGGGCGGGACACGGGTGACGATCAGGGGCCGGGGAACGTACGACTTCCGCAACCGGACGGGCCGGCTCACGGTCGTGCTGCCCAAGGACGCGGCCGGTGAGAACGAGCACCGTCCCATTGTCGAACTGCTGGCTCCCGGCGCGCTCTACATGATGAACCGCGGCGCCGGAGTGCCCGCGGACAAGTGGGTCAGGGTCGACACGACGACCCTGGCGGACGGCAATCTTGTCACCGGCGGCGTGACCGATCCGATGGCCGCCGCCGAACTGCTGCGTGGGGCGCGGGAGGTGGAGTACGTGGGAAGGACCGTGCTCGCCGGGGTGGCCGTGCGGCACTACCGGGGGACCTCGGACATCGGCCGGGCGGCACGTGAGGCCTCGCCGGAATCGCGCGGGACACTGACCGCGGCGGCGAAGGGGTTCCGCACGCACACGGTGCCGTTCGATGTGTATCTGGACGAACAGGGACGGCTGCGCAAGGTGCGCCACCGGTTCAGTTTCGCCAACGAGGGGCCGGCGGTGGAGGTGGTGTCGACGACGCTGCTGTCCGGATTCGGGGTGCCGGTCTCCGTACGGCTGCCGGACGATCGCGACATCTACACCGGGAAGATCGAACAGCGACAGTCGGGCGACGGACGGACGGGGTCGGGGGCGTAGGCATGCCGACGGGCGCGAAATGGTCCGTCCGTGCCATGCGCGGTGTGTGGTCCGCTCCCTACGCTAGGAAGTCGGCGAGGCAGTGAGAGGTGAGTGACGTGGTGACGCTCGGCACGCGGACCGTATCCGACCATGTGGCCCTCGCCGAGATCGATCTCTGCGGGGAACTGATGATCGCCGCGTCGGCCGCGATCGGGGAACGGCTCAGCGCGGACCGCATCGACGAGGTGCTGAACGTCCGGGTGATCACCGAGCGGAACACCGTCCCCCGGCAGGCCGACCACCGGGGGTGAGCGCGGGGCCCCGCATCAGGTGCGGAGCAGGCGTGCGATGGCCTTCGTGGCCTCCTCGACCTTGGCGTCGATCTCCTCGCCTCCCTTGACCGCCGCGTCGGCGACGCAGTGCCGAAGATGCTCCTCCAGCAGCTGGAGCGCGAAGGACTGGAGCGCCTTCGTGGACGCCGAGACCTGGGTGAGTATGTCGATGCAGTAGACGTCCTCGTCGACCATGCGCTGCAGGCCGCGGATCTGGCCCTCGATCCGGCGCAGCCGCTTGAGGTGCTCGGCCTTCTGGTGGTGATAGCCGTGTATACCCCGGTCGTGGTCGGTGACGACCGGCTTTGCGATCGGTTCCGTCGCCGTGGCGTCGGAGGTCCCGGCGGCCTCGGTGGTGGTCATTGCTGCCTCCCGTTTTCCCTTTACTCTGCCGTCCACATACCCCTGGTGGGTATATTCTAACGAATTCTGCCGAACCGTGACCGGGGGCCCGTGCTGATCACCGGGCCCCATGCGCGACACTGAAGAATGCCGGTTAGCCGTGGCCGGATGATGCGCCTAGCATCAGCCTGACCGAATCCAAAGCATCCGAGGACCCCACGTGCGCTTTCGTCTGACCCCCAGGGAGACGAGCTTCTATGACATGTTCTCCGCATCCGCGGACAACATCGTCACGGGCTCGAAACTCCTGATGGAACTGCTCGGGGCGGACTCTGCCTCCCGAGTCGAGATCGCGGAGCGCATGCGGGCAGCGGAGCACGCGGGGGACGATGCCACCCACGCGATCTTCCACCAGCTGAACTCCTCTTTCATTACGCCGTTCGACCGTGAGGACATTTACAACCTCGCTTCGTCGCTCGACGACATCATGGACTTCATGGAAGAGGCCGTCGACCTGGTCGTGCTGTACCAGGTCGAGGAACTCCCCAAGGGCGTCGCGCAGCAGATCGAGGTGCTGGCACGGGCGGCCGAGCTGACCGCCGAGGCGATGCCGGGTCTGCGCACCATGGACAATCTCACCGAGTACTGGATCGAGGTCAACCGCCTGGAGAACCAGGCCGACCAGATCCACCGCAAACTGCTCGCCCATCTCTTCAATGGCAAGTACGACGCCATGGAGGTGCTGAAGCTGAAGCAGATCGTGGACGTACTGGAAGAGGCGGCCGACGCGTTCGAGCACGTCGCCAACACGGTGGAGACCATCGCGGTCAAGGAGTCCTGAACCACGTGGACACCTTTGCGCTGATCGTGACCATCGGTGTCGCGCTCGGCTTTACGTATACGAACGGCTTCCACGACTCGGCGAATGCCATCGCCACCTCCGTCTCCACCCGTGCGCTCACACCACGCGCGGCGCTCGCGATGGCCGCCGTGATGAATCTCGCCGGCGCATTCCTCGGCAGCGGTGTCGCCAAGACCGTCAGTGAGGGGCTGATCGCGACCCCCGAGGGCGACAAGGGGATGGGTATCCTCTTCGCCGCGCTCGTCGGCGCGATCATCTGGAACCTCATCACCTGGTATTTCGGGCTGCCCTCCTCGTCCTCGCACGCGTTGTTCGGCGGCATGGTCGGTGCGGCGCTCGCCGGCGGGACGATGGTGCACTGGGACGGGGTGCTCGACAAGGTCATCATCCCGATGTTCGTCTCGCCGGTCATCGGCCTGATCGTCGGCTATCTGGTGATGGTCGCGATCATGTGGATGTTCCGGAAGACCAACCCGCACAAGGCCAAGCGCGGCTTCCGGATCGCACAGACGGTCTCGGCCGCGGGCATGGCACTCGGCCATGGTCTGCAGGACGCGCAGAAGACGATGGGCATCGTGGTGATGGCCCTGGTCATCGCCGATGTCGAGAGCCCGAGCGACCCGATTCCGGTCTGGGTGAAGCTCGTCTGCGCGCTGATGCTCTCGCTGGGAACCTACGCGGGTGGCTGGCGCATCATGCGGACGCTCGGCCGGAAGATCATCGAGCTCGATCCGCCGCAGGGGTTCGCCGCGGAGACGACGGGTGCGTCGATCATGTTCGGCTCGGCGTTCCTGTTCCACGCGCCGATCTCCACGACGCATGTGATCACCTCGGCGATCATGGGTGTCGGCGCCACGAAGCGGGTGAACGCGGTGCGCTGGGGGGTTGCCAAGAACATCATCCTGGGGTGGTTCATCACGATGCCGGCCGCCGCGCTGGTCGCCGCCGCCAGTTACGGCGTCGTGCTGCTGCTCTTCGGCTGACGGGGCTGCGGGGCGACCGGGGCATCCGGTGGCCGCGCTGTCCGTCGGTTCCGGACGGGCCTGATCCGGTGATACGGAAAGGGGGCCGCCCCCGCTCCCTGCAGGGAGCGGGGGCGGCCCCTTCGCCTTGCGGTGGCACCGCCATGCAGCACCTCAAGGCAGTTCTGGGGACGAGGCCGGTTATCCGAATCGGCCCGAGATGTAGTCCTCGGTCGCCTGGACGGAGGGGTTGGAGAAGATGCGTTCCGTCTCGTCGATCTCGATGAGCTTGCCGGGCTTGCCGACCGCCGCGAGGTTGAAGAACGCCGTGCGGTCCGAGACACGGGCCGCCTGCTGCATGTTGTGCGTCACGATGACGATCGTGAAGCGCTCCTTCAGCTCGCCGATCAGGTCCTCGATGGCGAGGGTGGAGATCGGGTCCAGGGCGGAGCACGGCTCGTCCATCAGCAGCACGTCCGGCTCGACCGCGATCGCGCGGGCGATGCACAGACGCTGCTGCTGACCGCCGGAGAGACCGGAGCCGGGCTTGTTCAGCCGGTCCTTGACCTCGTTCCAGAGGTTGGCGCCGCGCAGGGACTTCTCGACGATGTCCGACAGCTGGTTCTTCTTGTACGAGCCGTTCAGCTTGAGGCCCGCGGCGACGTTGTCGAAGATCGACATGGTCGGGAACGGGTTCGGACGCTGGAAGACCATGCCGACCGTGCGGCGCACGGTGACCGGGTCGACGTTCGTCCCGTACAGGTTCTCGTCGTCCAGCAGCACCTTGCCCTCGACGCGGCCACCGGGGGTGACCTCGTGCATGCGGTTCAGGGTGCGCAGGAAGGTGGACTTGCCGCAGCCGGACGGGCCGATGAAGGCGGTCACGGAGCGGGGCTCCACGGTCATCGAGATGTCCTCGATGGCGAGGTGGGAGCCGTAGTAGGCGGACAGGCCGCTGACGTCGATGCGCTTGGCCATCTGAATCACTGCTTCTTTCGTGCCGCGGTCAGCGGCCGGTCTTCGGGGCCTTCCAGCGGGCGATGCCGCGGGCCACCAGATTGAGGATCATGACGAAGGCGATCAGGACCAGAGCGGCGGCCCAGGCGCGGTCGTACGACTGGTCGGTGCCGACCTTGTACTGCTCCCAGATGTAGAAGGGGAGCGAGGACTGTGCGCCTTGGAAAGGATTGGCGTTGATCATCTGGCTGCCGAAGACCAGCAGCATGATCGGCGCGGTCTCACCGGCGATCCGGGCGATCGCGAGCATCACACCGGTGGTGATGCCGCCGATCGCGGTCGGTATGACCACCTTCAGGATGGTGCGCCACTTCGGGATGCCGAGGGCGAGCGATGCCTCGCGGAGCTCGTTCGGGACGAGCTTGAGCATCTCCTCGGTGGAGCGGACCACGACCGGGATCATCAGGATCGTGAGTGCCAGCGCACCCATCAGACCGGACGGCTCGGTCTTCGTCATCAGCATGATCGAGAGGATGAAGAGACCGGCGACGATGGAGGGGATGCCTGTCATGACGTCGACGAAGAACGTGACGGACTTCGCCAGCGCGCCCTTGCCGTACTCCACCAGGTAGACGGCGGTCAGCATGCCGATGGGGGCGGCGATCAGGGTGGCGATGCCGACCTGCTCCAGTGTTCCGATCAGTGCGTGGTAGACACCGCCGGTCGGCTCGGAGCCGAGCACGCCGGCCATCGAATGGGTCAGGAAGTACCCGTCCAGGCGCTCCGCGCCGCGGCTGACCGTGGTCCACAGGAGCGAGGCGAGCGGTACGACGGCCAGCAGGAAGCACACCCAGACGATGCTGGTGGCCAGCCGGTCCTTGGCCTGGCGCTGGTTCTCGACGACCGTCGTCGTGACGTACGAGATGACGACGAAGAGCAGGGCGGAGAACAGTCCCCACTGCGTGTGGCTGCGCCAGCCCGCCGCCGCTCCGATCCCCACGCCGAGCGCGAGCGCGACGGCCGCGAAGGCGAGCGGGGCCCAGCGGGGGAGGGCACGGCTGCTGAGGCTGGTCCTGGGTGCGGGCGCCATCGGGGTGGGGCGTTCCTGCATGCCGGTGTTGGCTGCCTGGCTCATGCGTTGGCCCCCGAGTATTCCTTGCGGCGGGCGATGATCAGCCGGGCCGCGCCGTTGACCAGCAGAGTGAGGACGAAGAGGACGAGGCCGGAGGCGATCAGGGCGTCCCGCCCGAACTGGTCGGCCTCGTCGAACTTCGCGGCGATGTTCTGGGCGAACGTTCCGCCACCCGGATTGAGCAGATGCCCGGAGATGATGAAGCTCGGCGACAGGACCGTGGCGACGGCCATCGTCTCACCGAGCGCGCGGCCCAGACCCAGCATCGAGGCGGAGATCACGCCGGAGCGGCCGAAGGGCAGCACCGAGAGGCGGATGACCTCCCAGCGGGTGGCGCCGAGGGCGAGGGCGGCTTCCTCGTTCATCTTCGGGACCTGGAGGAAGACTTCGCGGCTGACGCTGGTCACGATCGGCAGGATCATGATCGCGAGCAGGATGCCGACGGTGAAGAGCGAGCGGGCGACGCCGACCTCGGTCTTCTCGAAGAGGTACGTCCAGCCGAAGAACTGGTCGAGCCAGAGGTTCAGGCCTTCCAGGTACGGGACCAGGAAGAGGGCGCCCCAGATGCCGTACACGATGCTCGGCACTGCGGCGAGCAGATCGACGACGTACGCGAGGGGCGCGGCCAGCTTGCGCGGCGCGTAGTGCGAGATGAACAGGGCGATGCCGACAGCGACCGGGACGGCGATGGCCATCGCGACGACCGAGCTGACGATCGTGCCGAAGAGCAGGACCGCGATGCCGAAGACCGGCGGGTCGCCGGCCGGGTTCCAGTCCAGGGTGGTGAAGAAGTTGCCCTCGTCCTTGGAGATGGCGAGCGCGGCGCGGTAGGTGAGGAACACGGCGATCGACGCCATGATCACGAGCAGCAGAATGCCCGAGCCCCTGGAGAGGCCCAGGAAGACCTTGTCGCCCGCGCGCCCGGTCTTCGGCCTGACGCGCTTGCGCGCCGCGGGCGGCGCCGGCGGCGTGTCTATCGGTGTGGTGGAAGCCATGGTCTTTCCGGTCTGTGTGGGGGAGCGGTGGGGCTCCCCTGGCGGCGGTGCACCGGATGGGTGGTGGCGGGCCGGTCCGGAGGGGTGCACCGGACCGGCCCGCTCTGTGTTGCTGACGTCGCTACTGCTGTTGCCGGCGGTGCCGACGTGGGTGAGGCTCTGTGCCTCGGCCGGGCGCCTCGGTTACGAGAGGGAGCCGATGGTCTCGCGGACCTTGGCGTTGATCTCGGCCGGGATCGGCGCGTAGCCCGCGTCGCCGAGGAGCTTCTGGCCCTCGTCGCCGGCCGTGTAGTTCAGGAAGGACTTGACCGTGGGCAGGGTCTCGGCCTTGTTGCCCTTGTCACAGACGACCTCGTAGGTCACCAGGACGATCGGGTAGGCGCCGTCGGCCTTGGTGGTGTAGTCGAGGTCGAGCGCCAGGTCCTTGCCGGTGCCCTTGATCTTGGCGGCGGCGATGGCCTTGGAGGCGCTCTCCGAGGAGGCCTTGACCGGGGCGGCGGCACCGGTGGCGATGTCGACGGTGGGGATCGACTGCGAGGTGGCGTAGCTGAGCTCGAAGTAGCCGATCGAGCCGTCGACCTGCTTCACCTGGGCGGCGACACCGGAGGAGTTGACCGCGGACTGGCCACCGGGGGCCGGCCACTTCTTCTCGGCCTCGTACTTCCAGTCGCTCGGGGCGGCTGCACCCAGGTACTTGCCGAGGTTCTGCGTGGTGCCGGAGTCCTCGGAGCGGTGGAAGGGCTGGATCGCCTTGTCCGGCAGCTTCGCGCCCTTGTTGAGCTTGGCGATCGCCGGGTCGTTCCACTTCTTGATCTTGGTGTCGAAGATCTTGGCGAGGGTGGGGGCGTCCAGCGTGAGGTTGTCGACGCCTTCCAGGTGGTAGCCGATGGCGATCGGACCGCCGACCATCGGGAGATTGATGCCCTGGCCGGTCTTGCAGACCTTCTTCGAGTCGGCGACCTCTTCGGGCTTCAGCGCCGAGTCGGAACCGGCGAAGCCGACCGTGCCCTGGTTGAAGGCGACGATGCCCTCACCGGAGGAGGACGACTTGTAGTTGATCTCGACGCCCGAGCAGCCGGCCATGTAGTTCTTCGCCCACAGGTCCATGGCGTTCTTCTGCGCACTGGAGCCGGAGGCGAGCAGCTGGCCCTTGGCGCCGTCGCACTTGACGTTCGACGCGGCGCTCGTCTTGCCGCCGTTGCCGCCGGTGGACCCCTCGTTGTTGTTGTCCGAACCGCACGCCGTGAGGACCAGGGCGCCGGAGACGGCGAGGGCACCGAGCGCGGTGGCACGAAGCCGGTTCTTGCGCTGAAGCTTCACTTTCGGGTGTTCCTTCCAGGAGCCGCCGAGGTCATGTTCGTTCTACGACGGCGTGCGACGTTGTGGGTGGTGCGGCGTTGTGCCGCGCACCGTGCACAGCCGAAGTTAGGCAGAACAGGTGAAGCGGTTTGCGGGGAAGAGTGAACGGGAGGTGAACCGTGTCGGACGGTGCGGTTCTGGAGCCCCGTCAGACGCTCGGCAGGTCGGCGAGCAAGGCGTCCAGCACATCCTGGTCATGTGGCCGGGTGAGCCGGGCGCGGGCCGCCGCCGGGGAGAGCCAGCTCACCCGGTCGACCTCGGCGTTCGGTACGAAGGCGCCGCCGGTCGCCTCGGCCGCCCAGTAGGCGACCTCTTTGGGCCGCCCGTTCACGGTGTACCGGACGGTGGGCAACGGGGCGCCAGGCGCGCAGTGGTGGCCCGTCTCCTCCAGGACCTCGCGCAGCGCGCCGTCCAGCGCGGACTCACCGCGCTTCAGCTTGCCCTTGGGGTGCGACCAGTCGTCGTAACGGGGCCGGTGGACCAGGCAGACCTCCAGATCGCCGGAGTGTTCCGACCGGCGCCACAGCACACACCCCGCGGCGAGCACGGGTCCGGTCGCGGTGCGCCTGCCGCCGCGGTCGTCTGCCGCTCCGGTCACGACGCGACCACCGCTGCCGCCGTGTACGGCCAGCTCTCCCGGAACACACTGCGCGCCGCTTCCACCTCGTGCCGCTGATCGGCGTGGAGCACCCCCAGGGCGTACGCGGTGGCGGGCGCGATCCGGGGGGTGCGGGCCGCCGACGCCGCTGCGGCCGCCGCCTCCGCGGCGTCCCGGTGCAGGTCGAGCGCGTGCCCCGACGCGGCCAGGGCCGGATCGGGGGCACCCCGCATCACCTCGCGGGCGTACCGGTGCAGCCGCAGCAGCAGCCGGGTCCGGTGCCAGGGCGCGTCCTGTGCCTCGTTGTACGGCTCGACCGCCTCGTTGGAAGGGAGGGCGGCCACCGCGCCGAGCAGTTGTTGTTCGGCCCGGTCGGCGGGCCCGTGCAGCATCTCCTCGGCCGGCGCGGTGGCCGTCGTGGCGAGCGGGACCTCGGAGGCGAGCAGCGCGACGGCGTCGGCCACCGCGTGGAAGCGGGAGGAGCCGAGCGCCTGGAGAGCCGCGGAGTGGGCGCGGGTCCGGGCAAGGGTCAGCTGTCGTTCCAGCAGCGCACCGGCGCGGGCCGCGCCGACACCGAGGGCCGCGCGCTCCTTGCTGTCGGCGCCGGATCCGGAGCCGGTTCCCGTCCGGGCTGCGGGCAGCGAGGTGCCGGACAGGGTGTGCAGCGCTTCGAGGAGCCGGTTCAGCCGGGTCGCGTAGGCGTGTTCCCGGGCCAAAGTGCCCGAGAGCCAGGCCAGTTCGGTGCGCAGCTGCTCGGCCCAGGCCGTGTCCAGCGCTGCCCGGAAGGTGTGCAGTGTGCCGCCGATCCGCCGGGACGAGCGGCGCAGCGCACCGGCGGCCTCCTCGGCGGCGTGGCTTCCGGCGTCCGTGGGGGCGCTGTTCTCGCGGTGCAGGCGCAGGCTGCGCAGGAATTCGGCGGCCTGTTCCTGCAGGTAGGGCGCGAGCACCGCCCCTGCCGTAAGGTCCGCCTGCGTCGTCTGGTGGTCATGGCGTCGCACGCCGGCGCCTCCGGGCGTCAATGAGCATTTCCTGTACGTGCCGCAGCGGCTGGCCGTCCGCGTCCGTGGCGTGCCGGGTCCAGTTGCCGTCGGAACCGAGGTGCCAGGAGGAGGTGGTGTCGGCCATGCCGGTCTCCAGGAGACGGCTGAGGGCGGCGCGATGGGCGGGGTCGGTGACCCGGACCAGTGCTTCGATCCGGCGGTCGAGGTTGCGGTGCATCATGTCGGCGCTGCCGAGCCACACTTCGGGTTCGCCGCCGTTGCCGAAGGAGAAGATCCGGGAGTGTTCGAGGAAGCGGCCCAGTATCGAGCGGACCCGGATGTTCTCGGAGAGACCGGCGACGCCGGGGCGGATCGCGCAGATGCCGCGCACCCAGATGTCCACCGGCACGCCCGCCATCGCGGCCCGGTAGCAGGCGTCGATGATTGCTTCGTCGACCATCGAGTTGACCTTGATGCGGACGTAGGCGCTCCGCCCGGCCCGCTGGTGCGTGATCTCCTTGTTGATCCGGCTTATCAGCCCTTCGCGCAGGGACCTCGGGGCGACCAGGAGACGGCGGTAGGTCTCGCGGCGGGAATAGCCGGAGAGCCGGTTGAAGAGGTCCGAGAGGTCCGCGCCGACCTGCGGGTCGGCGGTCAGCAGCCCGAGGTCCTCGTACAACCTGGCGGTCTTGGGGTGGTAGTTGCCGGTGCCCACGTGCGAGTAGCGGCGCAGTGTGTCGCCCTCCTGGCGGACGACGAGCGAGAGCTTGCAGTGGGTCTTGAGACCGACGAGCCCGTAGACGACGTGGCAGCCGGACTCCTCCAGCTTGCGCGCCCACTTGATGTTGGCCTGCTCGTCGAAGCGGGCCTTGATCTCGACGAGCACGAGGACCTGCTTGCCGGACTCGGCGGCGTCGATGAGGGCGTCCACTATCGGTGAGTCGCCCGAAGTCCGGTACAGGGTCTGCTTGATGGCCAGGACGTCGGGGTCGCTCGCGGCCTGTTCCAGGAACGCCTGTACGGAGGTGGAGAACGAGTCGTACGGATGGTGCAGGAGCACGTCGCGTTCGCGCAGGCCGGCGAAGATGTCGGGCGCGGAGGCGGATTCGACCTCGGCGAGATCGCGGTGGGTGCCGGCGATGAATTTGGGGAACTTCAGCTCGGGCCGGTCCAGGGAGGCGATGCCGAAGAGCCCGGTGAGGTCGAGCGGACCGGGCAGCGGGTAGACCTCGGAGTCGGACACCTTCAGCTCGCGCACCAGCAGGTCCAGCACGTACGGGTCGATGGACTCCTCGACCTCCAGGCGGACCGGCGGGCCGAAGCGGCGCCGCATGAGTTCTTTCTCCAGGGCCTTGAGGAGGTTCTCGGCGTCGTCCTCCTCGACCTCCAGGTCCTCGTTCCTGGTGACCCGGAACATGTGGTGGGCGAGGACCTCCATGCCCGGGAAGAGCTCTTCGAGGTGGGCGGCGATGACGTCCTCTATGGGCACGTACCGCTGCGGCGACGCCTCCAGGAAGCGGGTCAGCAGCGGCGGCACCTTGACCCGGGCGAAGTGGCGGTGGCCGCTGACCGGGTTGCGTACGACGACGGCCAGGTTGAGCGAGAGGCCCGAGATGTACGGGAAGGGGTGCGCCGGGTCGACGGCCAGCGGGGTCAGCACGGGGAAGACGCGCTGCCGGAAGAAGGTGAACAGGCGGGCCTGTTCCTTCTCGGTCAGCTCGGGCCAGCGGATCAGCTGTATGCCCTCGTCGGACAGGGCGGGGGCGATGTCCTGCTGGTAGCAGGCGGCGTGCCGGGCCATGAGTTCGCGCGAGCGGGTCCAGATCAGGTCGAGGACCTCGCGGGGCTGGAGGCCGGAGGCGGAGCGGGTGGCCACACCGGTGGCGATGCGGCGCTTCAGCCCGGCCACCCGGACCATGAAGAACTCATCCAGGTTCGAGGCGAAGATGGCGAGGAAATTGGCCCGTTCGAGGAGGGGGGTCGCCGGGTCCTCGGCCAGTTCGAGTACGCGTTCGTTGAACGCGAGCCAACTGCGCTCCCGGTCCAGGAAACGGCCGTGGGGCAGTTCGTCGCCGTCGACATCGGGTTCGTACGCGTCGACGTCGGCGTCGATGTCGGGATCGAGGTCGGCCCGGGTGGACAGCGCGGCGCCGTTGGACGCCGACGAGGCGACGGCGTGCGGCCGGTACGCGGCGAGCGTGCCCACCGACGGCTGCACGGTGGGCTGGACCGGGACCTCGGAGCTGGGCTGCTGGCTCATGCCCCCATTCTTCCGCGTCAGGGGCTCCGAGGGCGCGCCGGAGGGTGCCGAGATCGCGTTAAACGCACGGTTCGTGTGGTTCGCGCGGTCTCCGCCGGGATTTCTCCCATGGTGGGGGGTCGGCACAGCTGGCTGCATCCTGAGAGGGTCGCAAGCCCTTCTGAATGGCCGGTAACGGCGACATGACGTGCAGGAAGCGGTGTGCGGGTGTGCGGGTGTGCCGTAGGGGCAGTTCCGGGCCCGTGCACACGGGCCCGGAACGACGTTCGACTCAACCGTGACGGCGGCGCAGGACCCGGAAGGAGAGCGCGATCGCGAGGGCGGCGAGGGCGAGCAGGATGCCGGTCTCGACGAGCTGGAGCGGCCAGAAGTGCGAGGCGGGGTGGTAGTCGAGGTAGCTCCGGGTGATGTCCTTGTCGGCCAGGCAGCTTTCGAGGTCGGCGGCGGTCCGGCAGACGTCGGCGGACAGCCGTTCCCCGCCGCTGGTGAGCCAGCCCTGTCCGGCGTCGGCGACACCTTCCGGGAACCGGTGGCCGTCCGCCACGCGGGACGTCGCCGTGAGTGTCGGCCACAGGCTGTTGCGCACGGAGTTCATGGCCATCACCAGCGCGCCGTATCCGATCACCGTCACGACCGTCGCGGAGACGGTGCGCCGCAGCAGCAGCCCGGCGAGCGCACCGAGGGCGAGCATGAGGAGGGCGTAGCCGACGGGGACGGTGCCCATCGCGCCGTAGACATCCCGTTCGTACCAGTTCTTCGGGTAGTGGGTCGTCTCCGCCCGCGACCAGACCCAGGCGGAGACGGCGGACAGTACGGAGACCCCGGCCAGGATCAGCACGACGGGCACGGCGAGCTTCGCGGCGAGCCAGCGCGCGGGCGAGAGCGACTGGGACCAGGACAGCCTGTACGTGCCGTTCTCCAGCTCCCGTGCGATCAGCGGGCCTGCGACGAACATGCCGATGAACGCGGGCAGGAGCATCATCACCAGGCCCGCGTAATCGACGGCGTGGCTGAGGCGGAGCTCGGCGCCGAGGAAGTGGCGGACGGTGACGCCGCATCCCCGGACGGTGTTCTCCACCGAGCAGTCGGTGCCCGCGAAGGTGCCGGAGACGGAGGCCGTCCACAGGGCGGTGGCGACCGCGGCGGCGATCCCCACGACTGCGAGGCCGCCGATGATCCACAGGGTGAGGCGGTGCTGACGTACGACGACCCGGGCCGGGCCGAGCAGACCGACGGTGCTCATACGGCCGCCACCTCCCGGCCGGCCTCGGCGCTCGGCGTGAGCAGGGCGGGAGCCCCCGGCGACCGCAGATGCGCGAGCAGCAACTCCTCCAGCGAGGGTTCCGCGCTTTCCCAGACGCCGGTGTCCACCGGGCCCTCCATCCGTACGAGGGTGGTCTGCACGCGCCCCGCGGTGCGGGACTCGACGACGGTGTGCGGTGCGGTGTCCCGCACCGGGCCGGTGAGCAGGGTGTGCGCGGCGACCAGATCGTCCGTCTCGCCGCCGAGGCGGACCCGGCCGTTGTCGACGAGCAGGAGGTAGTCGCAGGCGCCCTCCAGCTCGGTGAGGATGTGCGAGGACATCACGATGGTGGTGGAGCGCTCGGCGGCCTCGGCCATCAGGGCGCCCATCAGCTGGTGGCGGGCGAGCGGGTCGAGGTCGGCCATCGGCTCGTCCAGCAGGAGCAGTTCGGGCCGCTTGCCGAGCGCGAGGGCCAGGGCGAGCCGGGTGCGCTGGCCGCCGGAGAGATGGCGGACCCGGGCGCCGCGCGGAAGCTCCCCGGTGATGCGTTCGGCGGTGTCCTGGTCCCATGTCCCGGGGTTCAGTTCGGCTCCCGCCCAGAGGGTCTCGGCCACCGTCAACTGCGGGTAGAGCGGCTTGTCCTGGGCCACGAAGGCCATCCGGGCCCGCGCCTCGCCCGGCGCCCCGTCCAGCACCCGTACCGTCCCCTCGGCGGGGCGCAGAAAACCGGCCGCCAGGGCGAGCAGGGTGGACTTGCCCGCGCCGTTGGGGCCGATGAGGGCGCACACGCGCCCGGTGGGCAGCCGGAACGAGCAGTCGCGAAGCACCCAGCCCCCGCCCCTGCCCCGGTACTTCATGCCGAGGCCGACGGCCTCGATCGCAGCGCCTGTCATCAGGCCTGATCTCCCTCGTAGGTCTTGTCCAGTACGGCGGTGAAGAGCGCGCTCACGTCGTCCTTCTCCAGTCCGGCCGTGCGGGCCCGGCGGGCCCAGGCGGCGAGCTCGGCGCGCAGCGGCGCGTCGTCGGCGGCCGCCACGCCGCCGAGGGTCCGGGTGACGAAGGTGCCGAGCCCCCGCCGGCCCTCGACGAGGCCCTCGCGCTCCAGTTCCCGGTACGCCTTGAGCACGGTGTTCGGGTTGATGGCGGTGGCCTCGACTACCTCCCGCGCGGTGGGCAGTCGATCGCCGGGCTCCAGCAGACCGAGGCGCAGGGCCTGCTTGGTCTGCTGGACGATCTGGAGGTACGTGGCGATACCGCTGCGCCGGTCGATGCGGTATTCGACCGCTGCGGACTCTGCCATGTTCACCCCTTTCACTAATGAAGTAGTGAAAGGGTGGCGTAAGGAAGGGGCGGCGTCAAGCGGCGCCGCCCCTTCTTCCGTGCCGCGGCTCAGGACTCCGTGCGGTACATCAGGTCCACCTCGTGCGTCGCGAAGCCCATCCGTTCGTAGACGGCCAGGGCCGCCTTGTTGTCCGCGTCGACGTAGAGCATCGCGGTCGGCAGCCCCTCGGCGGCCAGATGGCGCAGCCCGATCGCGGTGAGCGCCTTGCCGAGCCCGCCGCCCTGCGCATCGGGCCGGATGCCGACGACGTACACCTCGCCGAGGTGCTCCTCGGCGTGCACCTTCGTCCAGTGGAAGCCGATCAGCTCGCCGTCGCGCTCGGCCAGGAAGAACCCCTTCGGGTCGAACCACGGCTCCGCCTTGCGGTCGTCCAGGTCGCGCTGCGTCAGTGAGCCCTGTTCGGGGTGGTGGGCGAAGGCGGCCCGGTTCACCGCGAGCCAGGCGGCGTCGTCCTCGCCGGGCACGAAGGTGCGGATGGTGACACCGGGCGGCAGCACCGGCTCGGAGATGTCCAGCGGGCTCAACGGTCGGCGCAGCTGCCGCAGTTCCCGGAAGAGGGAGAGGCCGAGGACCTGTGCGAGATGCCGGGCCGCGGACTTCCCGCCGTGCGCCCACACCCGCAGCCGCTTCCCGGTCACGGCGAGCAGCGCCGCGCCCAGCGCCCGCCCGTGTCCCTGCCCGCGGTACGCCGGATGCACGACCAGTTCGGCGGCGGGCGCCTCGACGGGGTCGGTGTCCTCCAGCTGCGCATACCCGACCAGGACCGTCCCGCTGGTCAGCAGCAGATGCCGCACGCCCTCACGCCGTCCGCCCCGCAGCTGCAGCCGCCCCTGCTCGGACACGGCCTGCCTGCCGTCGGACCGGGCCGCCTCGGCGAGCAGACCGGACACGGCGTCGGCCTGTTCGGGGGAGAGCGCGTCGAGCGTCTGGATCTCACGTCCGGGGGCGGGGAGAGGTACGTCAGTCGTCATGTGTACGAGCGTACGGGGATGGGGCGGGCGTCGGGCGGCTTGCGGGGGCGCCGGCTGCCGGACGGGCCCTGGACGGCGGGGTGCGGCGCGGCGCAGCGGGATTCGGTGGCACACGGTGGGGCGATTCTGCCCGTATATATGCGCCATGCGGGCGATAAGCGGAAGTTGACCCCGATTCCGACCGCATGGCAACCAGTTCGTAACCCCCCACACCTGTCGCGCTACGCGCGTTGACCCTAGGCTGCGGCACGAAGTCTCCAGACTCGCCATCACCCTCACACCTCACGCTGAACTCACAAGGGGACCGATGTCAGCGACACCGCAGAAGAACCGCGCGTCCCGGCGGGTGCTCGCCGCCGCGGCCGGGCTCGCCACCGTCGGCGCGCTCGTCGCCGCGATGCCGGCCGACGCCCAGGACCGCGGCCATGGCGATGACCATGGCCAACACAAGCCGGCCAGTACCGTCGACGTACAACTGCTGTCCTTCAACGACCTGCACGGAAACCTGGAGCCGCCGGCCGGCTCGGCGGGCACGGTCACCGAGACGCAGGCCGACGGCACGACGACGGCGACTCCGGCCGGTGGCGTCGAGTACCTCGCGTCCTCACTCCGTACCGCGCGCAAGGGACACCCGTACTCGATCACCGCGGCCGGTGGCGACATGGTGGGCGCGAGCCCGCTGCTGTCCGGTCTCTTCCACGACGAGCCGACCATCGAGGCGCTCAACAAGATCGAGCTCGATGTGACGACCGTCGGCAACCACGAGTTCGACGAGGGCGCCACCGAACTGGCCCGCCTCCAGAAGGGTGGCTGCCACCCGGTCGAGGGCTGCTACGAGAAGGGCAAGAAGTTCAAGGGTGCGGACTTCCCGTACCTCGCCGCCAACGTGACGAACGAGAAGACCGGCAAGCCGATCCTCAAGCCGTACACGGTGTGGAAGAAGAACGGCGTCAAGATCGGCTTCATCGGGGTGACCCTGGAGGGCACGCCGAACATCGTCACGGCCAACGGCGTCAAGGGCCTGAAGTTCCACGGCGAGATCGAGACGATCAACAAGTACGCCAAGGAGCTGGACCGTCAGGGCGTCAAGTCCATCGTCGCGCTGATCCACGAGGGCGGGCAGCCGGCCTCCACCTCGTACAACTACGACTGCGACAGCTCCGGCGCCGGTGACGGCATCTCCGGGCCGATCGTCGACATCGCCAAGGGCATCACGCCCAAGGTCGACGCGCTGGTCACCGGCCACACCCACCAGGCGTACGTCTGCACGATCCCGGACCCGGCGGGCAACCCGCGCATGGTCACCTCGGCGTCGTCGTTCGGCAAGCTCTACACCGACACGACCCTCACCTACGACCGCCGCACCAACGACATCGTGCGTACGTCGGTGAAGTCGGCCGGTGCCTCGAACCCGAAGTCGGTCAACCACATCGTCAGCCGGGACCAGCCCAAGGCCAACGACATGACGGCCCTGATCGCCCGCTGGAACACCCTCGCGGCGCCCATCGCGAACAAGCCGCAGGGCTACATCACCGCCGACATCAACGGCCGCGGCTCCACGGCCCCCGAGAAGCCGCTCGGCAACCTGATCGCGGACGCCCAGCTGGAGGGCCTGGCCCCGGCGGACAAGGGCGGGGCGGTCGTCGCCTTCATGAACCCGGGCGGTATCCGCGCGGACCTGGTCCACAAGGCGACCGGCAATGAGGGCGACGGGGTGGTGACGTACGGCGAGTCCTTCACCGTGCAGCCGTTCACCAACATGATGAACGTCGTCGACCTGACCGGCGCCCAGCTGGTCACCGCACTCCAGCAGCAGGTCAGCGGCTCCAACGAGGCCAGCCCGAAGATCCTTCAGGTGTCCAAGGGCTTCACCTACACCCTGGACATGACGAAGACGGGTGCGGCCCGCGTGGTCACCGACACCATCAAGCTGAACGGTGAGGCGATCGACCCCGCGAAGACCTACCGCGTCGCCATGAACGAGTTCCTGGCGGGCGGCGGCGACGGCTTCGCGGCACTCGGCCAGGGCACCAACAAGCTCGTCGGCCCCTCCGACCTGGACGTCTTCAACGCCTACCTGGCGGCCCACTCGACGGCCGCCGCGCCGCTGGCCCCGCCGGCGACGGACCGGATCACGGTCATCCAGTAACTCCCGTACGCGGGTGAGTGGGGCGGTGGGCCGGCGGGCCCACCGCCCCGCTGCGTTTTCCGGTGGGTCGGCGGGCGACATCGCGGCGAGCCCTGCGGATTCTGCTCAGGCCGCGCGGACGGCGCGATCCCGATGCGCGTCACGAACCTCCGCGGCCGCTCGGGCACGGTGCGTATTTCTACTCCAGCAGCTTTCACCCGGTGCAGTAGCTTGCCGACTCCGCCTGGAATCTACAGGGTCTCTCGTCCGGATCCCGCCGGGCCCGCGGGGACCGCCCGCCGGTCCGGCCTGATCGGAACGGAAGACCCCAGCTGCCGCGCAGCAGAGCAACCGGAGGGTCGCACATGCCCCGAGAAGCGCAGTACCTCGCAGTCGCCGACTCGCTGCGCGCACGGATTTCCGCGGGAGAGTGGGGAATCGGGGAGCGCCTGCCGTCCCGGGCGAGGCTCGCTGAGGAGTACGAGGTCGGGCGCAACGTCACGCAGAGGGCCGTCGACGGTTTGATCGTCATGGGCCTCCTCGAAGGACGCGCGGGCTCGGGCACCTACGTCCGCATGCCGCGCGAACGCCTGCGGATGGTCCGCTCGCGGCACCGCGAACGCCGGGGCGGCTCCCCCTCCCGCGCCGGCACGGAGGAGCGGGGCAGGGCGGGCGCCTGGGACTCGCACAGCCGGGCGCGGGTCCCCGCCCCCGACGCGATCGCCGAGCGGCTCGCCATCGGTCCCGGGGACCTCTGCGTCCACACACACTACGAATTCCTCGCCGACGGGCAGCCCGTCCAGCTCTCCGAATCCTGGGAGCCGATGGCCATCACGGACGGAACACCGATCGTGCTGCCCGAGACGGGCCCCCTCGCGGGAAAGGGCGTGGTCGAGCGCATGCGCTCCATCGGTGTGGACATCGAGACCGTGGTCGAACTCCCGCGCCCGGCGCGTGCCACCCGAGTACAGGCGAACCTGCTGGGGATCAGCGTCGGAGACCTGGTGCTCCAGATCGAGCGGACCATCTACGACACCGGGGGACGTCCGGTGGAAACCGCCGACATCGTCATTCCGGACGTGCGCCGGGAAGTGGCCTACGAGTTCGGAGTCGACCGTCCGTAGCCCGTGTCGTCGAACCGCACGGTCCGGCCTTTGGCCGGACGGCGGAGGTCCGACGGCACGACCCGGCCCATCGAAGCCGGCCCATCGAAGCCGGCAGAGCGACATCCCGAAGCCGAAAGACAGGTGACCCGCATGTCGATGTCCCCCCGGTCCGGACTCCTACGCGATCCGGACTTCGGGCGACTGTCCGCCGCCACCGCGCTCGGCCAACTGGGCGATCGCATCATCTTTCTGGCACTGCCCCTGGTAGCCATCGTGGCCTTGGACGCCGACGAGTTCCAGGTCGGAGTGCTGACCGCGACGACCACGGCAGGCTCGCTCCTGGTCGGGCTGCCGGCGGGCGCGTGGGTGGACCGCATGCGCAAGCGATCGGTGATGATCAGCACGGATCTCGCGAGGGCGGTGGCCCTCTCGACGATACCGGTGGCGTGGTGGTCGGACCTTCTGACGATCTGGTGGCTCTACGCCGTCGCGTTGGCTCACGGCGTGCTGACGGTCTTCTTCGACGTCGCGTACGTCAGCTATTTGCCGCACCTGGTGGGGCGCGGCAATCTCGTCGAAGGGAACTCGAAACTCTCGGCGATACGCTCGGTGACCAGTATCGGCGGACCAGGGATGGCGGGGCCGCTGATCGGCTGGCTCGGAGCCCCTGCGACGCTTCTGGTGAGTTCGGCCGGGATGGCGATGTCGGGTCTGCTCGCGACCGGAATCCGCAAGCGCGAACAGAAACCGGAGCGGAGCGAGCGCCCTCGGCTGCTTCGGGACATCAAAGAGGGATTGGCATTCGTTCTCCAGCATCCCGCCCTGCGCGCGATCATTCTGGGGGATGCGATGTTCAACCTCTTCCTGGTCATGTACCAAACCATGTTGCTGGTCTTCCTGAAGAGGGAGATGGACCTCGATTCCTTCGGTATCGGCGTCATTCTGTCGGGAATGGGCTGTGGTGCCCTGCTGGGCGCGCTGTCGGCGACCAGGGTCTCGAAGCGCGTCGGGCAGGGTCCGGTCATCTGGCTCGCACCCCTTGTCACCTGTCCGCCGACCGTCCTGATGCCGATGGCGCATCCGGGGTGGAGCGTGTACGTGGCCGCGCTCGGACTCGCGTCCCTCTCCCTGGGCGGGGTCATCCGCTTTGTGGCCCAATCCAGCTTCCAGCAGACCCTCACACCGGATCGCCTCCTGGGCCGCACGAGCGCGACGGCCCGGTTCATGTCCTGGGGCGGCATTCCGCTCGGCGGGTTTCTGGGGGGAGTCTCGGGCTCCGTGTTCGGAGCCCGGACCACGTTGTGGATCGGGGCCGTCGGCATGACGTCGAGCATCCTCCCGTACGTCCTGTCACCGCTTCGAAGCATGCGCGAACTGCCCGGGGAAGAGGATCCCGGGCCCGTTCGCCGGGGCTTGCAGGGCTGACGCCATGAGGGGGACCGGCCTACGGGGCCCGGTCGTATCTGCGCAGCAGGCCGGGAAGCCGTTCGGCCTCGGAGTCCCGGTGGGCGTGCACTTCGGGCGGGCGCCGTGACGCGGCGCTGTTCCAGAGATGACGTGTGCCGGTCATAATTTGACGGCTGACCCCCCACGGCAGACGGAGGCACCCCCCGCATGAGCCCGTACACCGGTACACGCAGGAACTTCCTGGCCGGCGCCCTCGCCGCCACCACCACGGTCCTCGCCGGCGCGGGACCCGCCGTCGCCGGGCCCCGCCGGGCCCTCGCCACCCAGGACTGGATGAGCGGAATCCCCGACGCCACCGCGCTGCAACGCCTCACGATCCCCGGGTCGCACGACTCCGGCGCCCGCTACGGCGGACCCTGGACGGAGTGTCAGAACACCACGATCGCCCAGCAGTTGGACAGCGGACTGCGCTTCCTCGACGTACGGTGCCGGATCACCGGTGACTCCTTCGCGATCCATCACGGCGCCTCGTACCAGAACCTGATGTTCGGCGATGTGCTCGGCGCCTGCTGGGACTTCCTGGCCGAGCGGCCCACCGAGACCCTGCTGATGCGGGTCAAGCAGGAGTATTCGGAGGAGAGCGACGCCGAGTTCCGTCGGATCTTCGACCTCTACCTCGACGGCAAGGGATGGCGGCCGCTGTTCCACATCGACGCGGCGCTGCCCGCGCTGGGCGGGGCACGCGGCAAGGTCGTCCTGCTCGCCGACAACGGCGGGCTGCCCGGCGTCCGTTACGGCGATTCCGCGCTCTTCGACATCCAGGACGACTACATGGCGGAGCCGTTCGCCAAGTACCCCAAGATCGAGGCCCAGTTCCGCAAGGCCGCGCAGCAGCCGGGGAAGCTGTACATGAACTACGTCAGCACCGCCGCCCTGATGCCGCCGCGCTGGAACGCGGACCGGCTCAATCCCCAGGTGCAGTCGTTCCTGGACGGATCGGAGGCGGCGGGCCGGACCGGGCTCGGAATCGTCCCGCTGGACTTCCCCGCCACCCGGTCGGGGCTGGTCGAATCGCTGATCAGGCACAACCCGCTGGATCGCTGATCGGATCGCCGGTGGTCCGGGCGACGCGGCGGACGGGACGTATGAGGGCGGGATGTGCACGGACGGGCCGGGGTCGCGTGCGCACGGGCCGCGTGTGGACGGGGCCCATGCGCACGGGGCGGGTGGGAACGGGATGCGTGTGGACGCCCTGACGGCGCGGCGCGGCGCGGTGCCGCGCCGTGGGCGGGTGCGGTTCAGGCGGACGCCGTGCGGGCCGACGCGAAGTAGGACGAGGACTCCCGCGTCCACAGCAGGGCGACGGCTGCCAGGCCCGCCGCGCACGGCAGGACGCCGGCCACCGTCATCACCAGCGGGTGCGGCTGGCCGAAGTTGTACACGGCCAGGGCGGTGCCCAGCACGACGGCCGCGGACCCGGCCCCGCGCGCCCAGCGGCGGCCGCGACGGCTCGCCCATGCCATCGCCGCGAACAGGGCGGCGCCCAGCACGGCGAGCGTGAACAGGTACGTGAGGATGCTCGACTCGGCCATCCCGATCTGGTCGGCGCCGCGTTGCGGGTAGGTCTGCCGGAGCCGCTGGGCCAGACCGCTCCCCGCGGCCTGGTCGACGACGATCGCGCCCGCGCCGGCCGCGGCCAGTGCGATGGCCCCGTACAGGACGCGCGCGGCCGTGCGGACGGACGCGGGGAGATGCTGCGTGGACATGGATCCTCCCAGAACGTAGAGCAGTGGTGAAACTTGAGATATCATGTCTCAAGTGCTGCTGGAAGGATAGAAGGCCAGATGACGAACGAGCAACCCCAGGCCGGGCCGACCCGGCGCCGTCGCCGCCTCACCGACGCCGAGACCGCGCAGCGCATGCTCGACGCGGCCATGACGATGGTCGAGCGCACCGGCCTGACCGTGAGCCTGGATCATCTCGGCTTCGAGGACGTCATCCGTGAGGCCGGTGTGGCGCGCGCCGCCGTCTACCGCCGCTGGCCCTACAAGGACCTGTTCTTCAGCGACCTGCTCAAGGAGCTCGCCCGAACCGCGCCCGCCGTGGCCGGTGCCGACGGCCGGATCGGTGAGGAGGCCGTCCGGCGACTGGTCCGCGACCGGATCGACCGGTTCGCCACCACCCAGGGGCGCAGAGACCTGTGCGTCGAACTGCTGCGGCAGGGTGCCCTGCGGGACTTCGAGGCCATGCACGCCTCGACACGGTGGCGTACCTACATCGCTCTGCATGCCACCTTCCTCAGCCTGGCCGACGGCGACCTCCGGCAGGAGGTCCAGGCCGCGCTCGCTGCCGCCGAACGGGACCTGAACGGCCGGATCGCCCGCTCCTATCAGCGCCTGGCCGTTCTGTTCGGCCTACGCCTGCGCCCCGATCTCCCCCTCACCTTCGAGGAGTTGGCCACCCAGCTGAGCGCCACCATGCGCGGCTTCGTCCTCACCGCGCCCGCCCGGCCGGACCTCGCCGAACGGCAGCTCGGACCGGGCGCCTTCGGTGCCGCGGGCGAGGCCGAGTGGTCCCGGCCGGCCTTGGGCATCACCGCGACCGCCCTGTCCTTCCTCGAACCCGATCCCGCGGTGGAATGGGACGAGGAGCGCCTCGCGCGGGTGCGGCGGATGCTGGAGGAGTGACACTTCTCGGCCGGGCCGTGGGCCGGTACGCGATGTCCGTGTCCGTGCCGTGCAGGAAAACCTGCCTCGGACCAGCGCTTGCGTTTCTTTCGAATTCTGCGCGGTGACCGCCTCACAGCTCCGGCGGCGGCTGCGGAGCCCCCGGCAGGCGGATCACCGCTTCCGTGCCGTCGCCCTCCGCCGGGCGCAGGGCGACCGTGCCGCCCGCCTGCTCGACCGTGCGGGCGACGATCGACAGGCCGAGGCCCGAACCGGGGAGCTGGCGGGCGGACGGGGAGCGCCAGAAGCGTTCGAAGACGTGCGAGAGTTCGTCGGCGGGAATGCCGGGGCCGTGATCCCGGACCGTCAGTTCGCCGTCGCGCAGGGCGACGTCGATCGTGCCGCAGGGCGGGCTGAACTTGACCGCGTTGTCCAGGACGTTGACCACCGCCCGCTCCAGCGCGGCCGGTTCGGCCCGCACGTACCAGGGCGTCAGGTCCGCCCGGATCGTGAGCTCGGGACCGCGCAGACGGGCGCGTTCCAGGGCCGTGTCCGCGATGTCGTGCAGCGCGACGACCTGGAGCGGGCCCGGATCCGCCGCGTCGGGGCGGGCCAGCTCCTGGAGGTCGCCGATGAGCGAGGCCAGTTCGGTCATCTGGGCCTTGACCGACGTCATCAGGGCCTTGCGGTCGTCCGGCGGGATGGCCCGGCCGGTGTCGTCGCTGCGGGCGAGGAGTTCGATGTTGGTACGGAGGGACGTGAGCGGCGTCCGCAGCTCGTGGCCGGCGTCGGCGATCAGCTGGGCCTGGCGGTCGCGGGAGCTGGCGAGGGCGGTGGTCATCGAGTTGAACGAGCGCGACAGTCGGGCGATCTCGTCCTCGCCGTCGGCCGGGATGCGGACGGTGAGGTCCTCGGTACGGGCGACGTGCTCGACGGCCTCGGTGAGCTCGTCGACGGGGCGCAGCCCGGTGCGGGCGACCCAGAGACCGGCCGCGCCGGCGCCGACGGCGCCGATGCCGGAGGCGGTCAGGAGCACCCAGGCGAGGGTGGAGAGCGGGTCGTTGATCTCGCTCATCGGACGGGCGACGGAGACCGCGAAGCCTCCCGGGGCCAGGCCGGGCACCGGGTTGCGGGGCTCGTACGTGTACGTGTACACGCGCATCTTCCGGCCGCTCTTCGTGGCGGCCGTGTGCAGGGCGTTGTCCCGCACGCCCGCGGCCACGGCGATGTCGGCGGCCGTCACGCCGATCGGCGAGGCCCCGGCCGAGGTGCAGGTGCTCCCGGAGACGGTGACGAGTTGCACGGTGTACGTCCCTCCGACCGGTGGGGGGACCGCCCGGTCGGGGTGGGTGCAGGCGGTGAACAGCTGCTGCACGTAGACGTCGCTGACCGAGACATTGCGCAGCGAGGAGTCCAGCTGGTTCTCCAGCTGCGCCCGCGTCACGAACCAGCAGGCCGCCGCGACCGCCGCCACCGCGACCGCCACCGCTGTCGCCACCAGCAGCGCGAGCCGGGTCCGCAGGGGCAGGGCGCGCAGCCGGTGCAGGGTCCCGGTCATCCGTCACCGCCGCCGGAGCGGAGCGCGTAACCGACGCCCCGCACCGTGTGCACGAGCCGCGGTTCGCCGCCCGCCTCCGTCTTGCGGCGCAGGTACATCACGTACACGTCCAGGGAGTTGGAGCTCGGTTCGAAGTCGAAGCCCCACACCGCCTTGAGGATCTGCTCGCGGGTCAGCACCTGTCGCGGGTGCGCCAGGAACATCTCCAGCAGGGTGAACTCGGTACGGGTCAGCTCGACCCGGCGGGTGCCCCGGGTGACCTCGCGGGTGGCGAGGTTCATCCGCAGATCGGCGAAGGCCAGCACATTGTCGTCGGGGACGTCGCCGCCCGCCGCGGCCGCGTACGAGCTGCGGCGCAGCAGGGCCCGGATGCGGGCGAAGAGCTCGTCCAGTTCGAAGGGCTTGACCAGGTAGTCGTCCGCGCCCGCGTCGAGACCGGTGACCCGGTCGCCGACGGTGTCGCGGGCGGTGAGCATCAGGATGGGTGTGGTGGTGCCGGTGGAGCGGAGCCGTCGGGCCGCCGTCAGGCCGTCCATCCGCGGCATCTGGATGTCGAGGACGATGAGGTCGGGGGCGTACGACTCGGCCCTGGCGAGGGCGTCGAGACCGTCGACGGCGACCTCGGTGCCGTACCCCTCGAACGCGAGACTGCGCTGCAGCGCCTCACGTACGGCGGGCTCGTCGTCGACGATCAGGATGCGCTGCGGATCGTCTTCGGCGGGGCTCATCGCTCGTTGTCCTCTTCTCGTTCCGTGCCGGTCGGGCTGCTCTCAGCCTCGCACGGCCGTCGCACGTCGTCGCGCGGCCCTGCGCTTGCGGCCCGTGGTGGTGCGGATCTCCGGGACCCGGGGCGGTTCGGACGTCCGGCGGACGGCCATTTCCGTGACGAGAGCGAGGGGCAGGGCCAGGTCGGCCGGTCCGCCGGGGGTGTGCGTGGGGTGGTGCATGACTGTCTCCTCAGGAGCTGTTGCCGGCCCGCAGGGTGCCGAGGTCGGCCTTGAGTGTGTTCACCGGGATGGCGAACCCGAGACCCACGCTGCCCGCGCCGGCGCTGCTGGATCCGCCGGACGAACTCGCCGAGTACATCGCGGAGTTGATGCCGATGATCTCGCCGTTCATATTGATGAGCGCGCCACCGGAGTTACCGGGGTTGAGCGAGGCGTCGGTCTGGATGGCCTTGTACGTGGTGGTGGAGTTGCCGGTGTCGCCGTTGAACTGCTGACCGCCGAACTCGAACGGCCACTGCCGGCCGCCGCCCTGCCCGTACTGGCCCTGGCTCTGGTCCTGGCCGCTGCCGTCCTCCTTGGCGACCGTGACATCGCGGTTCAGGGCGGAGACGATGCCGCTGGTGACGGTGCCGGTGAGGCCCTCCGGCGAGCCGATCGCCACGACCTGGTCGCCGACCGCGACGGCCGAGGAGTCGCCGAGTGTGGCCGTCTTCAGGCCGCTCGCGCCCTGGAGCTTGATGAGTGCCAGGTCCTTGGCGGAGTCGGTCCCGACGACCTTCGCGCGGTACGTCTTGCCTGTGCTGAGCGTCACCTTGATGGACGAGGCGCCGGAGATGACGTGGTTGTTGGTGACGACCTCGCCGTCGGACGTGATGACGACCCCGGAGCCGGTGGACTCGCCCGCGGCCGAGGTCGCGTTGACCTCGACGATCATCGGCGAGACGGCCTGGGCGACACCGGCGACGGTGCCCTTGCTGCTCTGCGAGACGGTGGTGCCGGGGACGACACCGCTGCCCGCGCTGTTCGCGTCGTTGCCGGTGAGCTGGTTGATGACGGTGGCGGTGCCGCCGCCGACGACCGCCGCCGCGATCGCCACGGCCGCCAGGAGCGCGACCGGCCGCTTGGCCCGCTGCCGGGGCCCGGCCGGTTCGGGCGTGGGCTGCGGGAGGGCGGACCCGTATCCGCCGTCCCCGCCGCCGTGCCCGTCGCCGCCGCCCCCGCCGGGCCACACCGTGGTGCCGGGGCCCGTCGCGATCGGCTCCGCGGGCTGGTAGGACGGCGGCGGCGGGTAGGACGCGTCACCGTTGCCGTACGAGGGGTACATCGGGTACTCGCCGCTCGGGCGCTGGCTCTCTGTCATGACCAAAAGCGTGTCCGGCGAAGATGAGAGAAGCCTGAGCCCGCCCTGAGAAGCCCGGCAGAACCTCGTATGCCCGATATAAGTGACGGCCGCTGCCCGTGCCGGCCGGTCTCCCGCGGGTGCGGTGGGCCGGAGCGGCCGGTCCGGACTCCCCGGGGCTCGGGCCCGGGGGTGGGTGCCGAGCAGTGCGGTCGGCGTCCGCTGTCTCCCCGCGGCGGGTTGCAGTCGCGGCGCCGAAGGATTGCGGTGATCCTGTCAGGGGAGCGTGGCCGGCTTCGCACGGGCCTGGTGCGTCGGTGACCGCGCTGTACAGGAAGGCGACGGCCATGACAGCGAAAGGCACGGCCGGGGCACAGGGGGACCGGCGGTGAAACGGTCAGCGGCGCGTCCATGTTCGCCGGGGCCGCGCTGATGCTCAGCGGGCCGCTCAGCATTCTCATGGGCGCCTCCGGCATCGCACAGGACACCCTGTTCTCGTCCTCGTCCCATTACGCCTACGGGTTCGGCCTGACCGCTTGGGGCGTGATTCACCTCGTGGTCGGGGTGGCGCTCGTCATCGCCGGCCTGGGCGTCCTGACAAACAAGAGCTGGGGCCGCGGGGCCGGCGCGGCAATGGCGGGGATCAGCCTGATCACCCAGTTCATGTTCGTTCCGTACTACCCGGCGTGGGCCATTCCCATGATGACGCTCGACCTCATCATCGTGTTCGCGCTGACGAGGTTCCATGTGGGAACCAGCGACAGTCGGTGAACCCGGACGTGGCCATCGCCGGGAGCCAGGGCCACTTGGGCACGGACCCGTCCGGGCCCCGCACCACCGGCATCGTCACTGACCGGTCGCCGGCTCCCCGCAGCCGCACGACCGCCGCACCACCAGCGCCGACGGGAACTGCTTCAGCCGCTCCCGGCGCGACCCCTGCACCCGCAACGAGTCGTCGAGCACCAGGTCCACGGCCGCCCGTGCCATCGCCGGGCGGTCCGAGAAGACCGTCGTCAGCGGCGGATCGGTCAGCCCGGCTTCCTTCACGTCGTCGAAGCCCGCCACCGCGAGATCCCCGGGCACATCGATCCGCAGTTCGCGCGCGGCCCGCAGCACCCCGATGGCCTGGTCGTCCGTCGAGCAGAAGATCGCCGGCGGCCTGTCCGGCCCGGCGAGCAGCTTCAGCGCCACCTGATAGGCGTCGTAACGGTTGTACGGGGCCTGGAAGAGCCGGCCCTCCGTCGAGCGCCCCGACTCGTGCATCGCGCGGCGCCAGCCCTCGACGTGGTCGGCGACCGGGTCGCCGACCGCCGGGGTCGACTCCACGCCGCCGAGGCACGCCACGTACGCGTTGCCGTGCTCCAGCAGATGACGGGTGGCGAGCTGGGCACCGCCGATGTCGTCCGTGACGACCGCGACGTCGTCGATCGCCTCGGGCCGCTCGTGCAGCAGCACGACCCGCGCGTCCCATGCCTCGATCTCGGCCGCCGCCCGCTCGCTGGGGCCCTGGCTGACCAGGATCAGCCCGGAGACCCGCATGCCGAGGAACGCCCGCAGATAGTGGACCTCGCGCTCGTCGCGGTAGTCGGAGTTGCCGACGAGCACCATCTTTCCGCGCTCGGCGGCGGCCTGCTCGACCGCGTGCGCCATCTCCGCGAAGAACGGCTGCCGGGCGTCCGGCACGATCATCCCTATGAGGTCGGTCCGCCGCGAGGCCATCGCCTGGGCAACCCGGTCCGGCCGGTAGCCCAGCTCCTTGATCGCGGCGAGTACCCGCTCGCGCGTGGCCGGGGCGACCGGCCTGGGTCCGTTGTTGATGACGTAGCTGACGACCGCGGTCGACGTACCCGCCAGTCTCGCCACATCGTCCCGCGTCACCTTGGCCACGCGCGGCAGTCTACGCGGATGGACCAAGCGGGTGACAGGTGGACCGGGCCGGGTTCGCGAGGTCTGTTACGCGTGCGGGCGGCGGTGTCGTCCTCGCCGACACGCCGCGTTCCGCCGTGCGGCCGCACGCACCGGAGTCCGCTCCGTGACCCGGCCCGGTCCACCTGTCACCCGCTACCTGTGCGCAGGCCGGACCGGGACCTCTTCCGTGGCCCCGGCCGTCCCCGGCCGCTCCGGGCGGGTCACGGGTCCGGCGGCCGCCTCCGCCGCGGCCTGGGCTTTGGCCTTGGCCTCCTCGGCGGCCCGCTCCACCTTCTCCGGTGCGACGAAGCGGTAGCCGACGTTGCGGACCGTGCCGATCAGCGACTCGTGCTCGGGACCGAGCTTGGCGCGCAGCCGCCGCACATGGACGTCGACCGTCCGCGTACCGCCGAAGTAGTCGTAGCCCCAGACCTCCTGGAGCAACTGGGCGCGGGTGAAGACCCGGCCCGGGTGCTGTGCCAGATATTTGAGCAGTTCGAATTCCTTGAAGGTCAGGTCGAGGACCCGGCCCTTCAGCTTCGCGCTGTACGTCGCCTCGTCGACCGACAGATCGCCGTTGCGGATCTCCGTCGGCGAGTCGTCGGAGCCGAGCTGCTGCCGGCCGGTGGCCAGCCGCAGCCGGGCCTCGACCTCGGCCGGTCCCGCCGTGTCCAGCAGTACGTCGTCGATGCCCCAGTCGGCGGTGACGGCCGCGAGACCGCCCTCCGTCACGACGAGGATCAGCGGGCAGCCAGGTCCGGTGGACCGCAGCAGCTGGCACAGCGACCGCACCTGCGGCAGATCGCGGCGGCCGTCGATCAGGATGACGTCGGCACCGGGGGTGTCGACGAGAGCGGGGCCCTCGGCCGGTGCCACCCGCACACTGTGCAGCAGGAGACCGAGGGCGGGAAGCACCTCCGTCGACGGTTGAAGGGCATTTGTCAGGAGCAGCAGTGAACTCATCGCCGCCCACCTGCCTGGGTCGTCGGTCGGTGATCGTGCACGGTTCGCTCGCCCATTACGTCGGTCCTCCTCGTTCCCTGCGAGAGGGGCACTCCCGGGCTCGGGCCCGGGGGAGTATGCGGCACTTCTTCGTACGTTTCGTGCGGGCTTTCACACGGGTTGCCGTACAACGGTTGTCATACGGTTTTTTCGCCTGCGGCCCCGCGCCCCGGGTCCGCTGAGCTTGTGGAAACTTCTCCGTAACAACGCCTGGAAAGCACAAAAGGACCCGGGGGCTGCTTTGCCCGGATCCTCTTCCCAGCAGAATAGCCCACATGAGTTCTGTGTCCGAGGGTCGATTTCGGAGTTCCTCTGTTCCCTTGATCACCCCCGGTCCTCTGCGCACTGCATTGCGGACCGATGACGGGATCCGTATCGAGGCGGTGTACGAGCCGTGTACGGCGGGTGCCGGGGCCGCTGCGGGAACATCCTTCGACGGTACTGCGGTCGTGGTCGCGCACGGGTTCACCGGTTCGGTGGACCGGCCCGCCGTCCGACGGGCCGCCGGGGTGTTCGCCCGGCGTGCGGCCGTGGTCACGTTCTCCTTCCGCGGCCACGGCGGCTCCGGCGGCCGGTCGACGGTGGGCGACCGCGAGGTGCTGGATCTGGCGGCGGCGGTGGAGTGGGCGCGGGCGCTCGGACACCGGCGGGTCGTGACCGTCGGGTTCTCGATGGGCGGCTCCGTGGTGCTGCGGCACGGGGCGCTTTACGCCGGTCGGGCGACGGAGGGTGCGCAGGCCCGTGGCGTCGTGGAGCACGAGGGGCGCGTCGGAGCACGCGCGGAGGCGCACGCGGACGCTGTGGTGGCCGTGAGCGCCCCTGCCCGCTGGTACTACCGGGGTACGGCCCCGATGCGTCGGCTGCACTGGATGGTCACCCGGCCCGTCGGCCGGCTCGTCGGCCGCTACGGGTTCCGCACCCGGATCGACCGCGACGACTGGGATCCGGTACCGCTCCCGCCCGTGGAGGCGGCCCGTCTGATAGCCCCGGCCCCGCTGCTGATCGTGCACGGCGACCAGGACCCGTACTTCCCGCTGGACCACCCGCGGATGCTGGCCCAGGCGGCGGGCGACGGCGCCGAGCTGTGGCTGGAACGCGGCATGGGCCATGCCGAGAACGCGGCGGACGAGAGCCTGCTCACCCGCATCGGCGACTGGGCGGCGGCACCGTGATTCATGATGGACAGCTGATGCGAGACGAGAGGAGTGCCGCCATGCCCGCGGGAACGATCCGCTACTGGGCCGCCGCCAAGGCCGCCGCCGGGACAGCGGAGGAGCCGTACACAGCCGTGACCCTCGCCGAGGCGCTCGACGCGGTGCGCGAGCGGCACCCCGGTGAGCTCACCCGAGTGCTGCAGAGGTGCTCGTTCCTCATCGACGGTGCCCCCGTCGGGACCCGAGGCCATGAGACCGTACGCCTTGCCGAGGGCGGCACGGTCGAGGTGCTCCCGCCGTTCGCAGGAGGGTGAACCGCAGAACATGAGCAGCAACGATCACCAGTATCCGTACGGAAACGATCACCAGCATCCGTACGGGCAGGACCCGGGCCAGGGGTACGGGCCCGGGTACGGCCAGGATCCGCAGCCCGCGCAGCCGTACGGACAGCAGTCGTACGGACAGGAGTCGTACGGGCAGCAGGCGTACGGCGAGCAGTCGTACGGGCAGCAGGCGTACGGCGACCCGACCCACGTCTCGCCCTCGCACGGCGACCAGTCCTACGGCGACCATTCCTACGGCGGCCAGTCTTCCCATGGTGGCGCGGCCCACGGACGACAGCCGTACCAGGGCGAGCCGTACGGCGCGCAGCCGTACGGCCGGCAGGCCCCGTACGGAGCCCCGCAGCAGGCGCACGATGCTCACGACCCGCACCGGACGCCCGGGCCCGTGTGGCCCGAGGGGCAGCCGGGGGAACCCGTCGCGCCCGCGGCCCGCGGCACACACGATCCCGGGGTCGCGCAGACCTGGGAGGGGCAGACCTGGGACACCCGGTACCAGCCGACCATCCAGCCCGCTCAGCCCGTGCAACGGCCCGTGCCGACCGGTGCCGCGGCCGACGGTGCGCCGCGTCCGCAGCACGCGCAGCCGCACGGCGCCTCCGGCTCCTACCCGCTGCCTCCGGAGGTCCCGCTCGCGGGCGGCGCCGCCGAGCCGGCCGGGGCGGCAGTCCCTGCGGAAGCGCGCCCGGCCGCCGCCTCCGCGCTCGACGCCGCCGGTTACAGCGCGCCCACCACTCTGGGCAACAGCCGCATCACCGATGCCCAGCGCGCCCGTGCCGAGGGCCGCTCACCGATCATCGCGCCGGGCATGCAGCCTGCCGCGATCACCGCGGGACTCGGGCTGCTGCTCGCCCTCGGTGCCGCGATCGGGCCGTACGCCCTGGTCGTGCCGCTGGTGCTGCTCCAGGCCGTGACCGCGGCCGGCTGGTTCCGGCTCAACGGCATGTGGCCGGCCCGGCAGGGCATCGCGCTCGCGTTCGCCGGTGGTCTCGTCGCCGACATCGCGCTGCTCGCCGCGGGCCGGGAGAACGGACCGGCCGCCATCCTCGGCACCCTCGGCGTCTGGGTGCTGCTCACCGTGGTCCTCCAGCTGCGCAGCCACGCGAGCGCCGACGAACGGATGCAGGGGCTGATGGCCACTGTCGCGTCGGCCGCCGTCTCGGTCCTGGCCGCCGGACATCTCGCGGCGGTCCCGGACGCGGTGACGGTGGGCGGGGTGGCCGTCGCGGTCGCCGTGCTCGTCCGCGCCCTGCCGCTGCCCGGACCGGCCTCGGTCGTGGTGGCGCTGCTCGCCGCCGCGGGCGCCGGTGCCGTGGCGGGTACGTTCACCGATCTCGGCGCGAAGGGCGCGCTGCTCGGCCTCGCGGCGGGTGGTTGCGCACTGATCGGGCTGCGCGTGGCGAGCTACGACTATCCGTCCCGGTTCGTCCACATGACGGCCGGTGTGGCGCTGCCGCTCACCGCCGCGGCCCCCGCCGTCTATCTGATCGGCCGCGCGATCTCGTAGCGCCGACCGGTACCCCCCTTCGGGAACCGAAGGGGGGTACCTGCTCGTCGATCACCCCGGGCGTGCTGTGCATCCGTAGCGGACGCACGGGCGCCAGGGGTCCGGCCGGATGCAGGGTGGGGGAAGAGCGGGCATGCGTGCACTGCGGATACTGCTGGTCGTAGGGGTGGTCCTGGGCGGGATCTTCGTCGCCGTCGACCGGGCGGCGGTGTACTTCGCCGAGTCGGAGGCCGAGAGACGGGTCGCGGTCACCGGTACCACGATCGGCTCGACGGACGTCTCCATCAAGGGATTTCCGTTCCTGACGCAGGTCGCCGGATCGCAGCTCGACGAGGTCGACGTCGAGATCACCGGCATCGAGACCGACGCCAACGGCCGCAGGATCCGGATCAGCAGGATGAACGCCGCGCTGCACGAGGTGAAGCTCGCCGACGGCTACTCCAGCGCCACCGCCGCCCGCGCCACCGGCACCGCCGTCATCTCGTACGAGGACCTGACGAAGGCTGCCAGCGAGGGCGTAGTCGTCGAGTACGGCGGCAACGGCAAGGTGAAGGTGACCGGCACGGTCGACCTCCTCGGCCGCCCGCTGTCGCGCAGTGTGCTCTCCACCGTCACCCTGATCGACGGCCACACCATCAAGGTGCATGCGGACAAGGTCCCGGGCGACGGCATTCCCGGACTGGAGGGTCTGGTGCGCCAGAAGACCGACTTCGAGCGGGAGGTCGGCGGTCTGCCCAGCGGCCTGAAGCTGCAGAGGATCCAGCCGACCGCCGACGGTCTGGAGATCTCGGTGACGGGCACGGACGTGAGGATCGCCGGATGAGTCCGGCCCGCAGTCCCCGCCGATGAGCCCCACCGGGCAGGGACGGGCGGGGCGGGGCGGGGCTTCGGTGTCCCGGTGCACCACATAGTGAGACGGTCGCGTCCGATCCGCAGATGACCGACGCGCGCCGAGGGGGCGGGCACGGTGCCACGGGCGCCGCGCCCGCGCTCGTGTCTCGAAGTACGGACGATCGCGTCTCGCGATACGGTACGGCGGTGACATGCCCGCCCGTACCTCCCTACGATCGGTGCCATGCAGTGCTCAATCGGCGGTCTCCCACAGCGGGGCCGGGCGGATCTCACGAAGCGGCGGGCAGTGGACCTGTGTCGCGTCGCCGCCATGCTCTGTCGCACTGTCTGAGCGGGAGCCTTCGGCGCCCCGCGTTCCCCGGCCCTTCGACCGATGCCGGGGCCCCATCCCCATCGCCTGTGCACATGCGCCGCACCCTGCGCCGCCGCATATCCGCATCACGCACCGTCTCGCACCATCTCGCCGCAGACCGCCCCGGAGGAGAACAGAATGAGCCGCAGTGACGTCCTGGTAGACGCCGACTGGGTCGAAGCCCACATCGACGACCCGAAGGTCGCTCTCGTCGAGGTCGACGAGGACACCTCGGCGTACGAGAAGAACCACATCAGGAACGCGATCCGGATCGACTGGACCAAGGACCTCCAGGACCCGGTCCGCCGTGACTTCATCGACCAGGCCGGCTTCGAGAAGCTGCTGTCCGAGAAGGGCATCGGCAACGACACCACGGTCGTCCTGTACGGCGGCAACAACAACTGGTTCGCGTCCTACGCGTTCTGGTACTTCAAGCTCTACGGTCACCAGGACGTCCGCCTGCTCGACGGCGGCCGCAAGAAGTGGGAGCTCGACTCCCGCGACCTGGTCGACGGCGACCAGATCCCCTCCCGCCCGGCCACCGCGTACAAGGCCCAGCCGCAGGACGAGTCGATCCGCGCCTACCGCGACGAGGTCGTGAAGGCCATCGGCAGCCTGAACCTGGTCGACGTGCGTTCGCCCGACGAGTTCAGTGGCAAGCTGCTCGCCCCGGCGCACCTCCCGCAGGAGCAGTCCCAGCGCCCCGGCCACGTGCCGAGCGCCCGCAACATCCCGTGGTCCAAGAACGCCAACGACGACGGCACCTTCAAGTCGGACGACGAGCTCAAGGCGCTCTACGAGGCCGAGCAGGTCGACCTGTCGAAGGACACCATCGCGTACTGCCGCATCGGCGAGCGCTCCGCGCTCACCTGGTTCGTGCTGCACGAGCTGCTCGGCCAGGAGAACGTCAAGAACTACGACGGTTCGTGGACCGAGTACGGCTCCCTCGTGGGTGTGCCGATCGAGCTCGGCGCCAACAAGTAACTCCGCACGACCCGGACCAGCACGACCCCCGACCCAGAAGGACAGAACACCATGTGTGGAGCAAAGGCCGGCGGCCCCGACGCTTCGGGCATCAAGCCCGGTGAGACCACCATCCAGGGCAGCGTGACCCGCGACGGCGAGCCCGTCACCGGCTACGTGCGCCTGCTGGACTCGACCGGCGAGTTCACCGCGGAGGTCCCGACCTCGGCGACCGGACAGTTCCGCTTCTACGCGGCCGAGGGCACGTGGACGCTGCGCGCCCTCGTCCCGGGCGGCAGCGCCGACCGCACGGTCGTGGCGCAGACCGGTGGCCTCTCCGAGGTCGCGATCGCCGTCTAGTCACCGAACGCGGGAGCGCCGGCGCGGGTCGGTGCTCCCGCGACGCCTTGCCGGCCGAAGGGCCGTACCCCGGGGGTTGGACGCCTTCTGAAGCGGGGTACGGCCCTTCGTGCCGTTCGCGCGGGCGGGGAACGGGCCTACGCTTGAGGTATGTACGCCCGACGCCGTCGCGGCTATTTCCTGATGATGGGCGGTTGCATCGTCCTTTTCGTATCGGCCTGGGCCTTCGTCCGGCTGTGGTCGATGCCCGCCGCGATAGCGATGTGTGTCGTCGCCATGGTCATCCCGCCCGTCGCAGCCGTGGTCGCCAACCGGCGGGGCCCGGAGGACCGCTGGTGGGACGATCCGTCCGGCGACCCGCAGTCGGACGAGTGGTGGGACGAGCTCGACGGCAAGAAACGGCACTGAACGGACGGGGACGGCGCCGAAGGCCGTGGGCGCCGTCAGTAGCCGTCAGTAGACGAGGGCCTGGACGCCGTCGGCCATGATCTCGCTGACGAAGACCTGGGCCCCCGCGATGCGTACGCCCTCCAGGACGTCCTGCTCGGTGATGTCGCGACGCGCCGCGCACTGCGTGCAGAGGGTGATCCGGCCGCCCGCCTGGATCGACTCGATCAGATCCGGCAGCGGGGCGGCGTGCGGCAGTTCGAACTCGGCGGCCCGTCCCGGCAGCGCGAACCACGAGGACTCCCCGGTCAGCCAGAGGGAGACCTCCACACCACTGGCGACGGCGACCGCGGCCACCGTGAACGCCTGGGAGCAGCGCTCGGCTGCGTCGGCACCGGCAGTCACCTTGATCACGAGCTTCTTCGGCATGTGTCGAACTGTAATCGTCGGGCGGGCGGCCGCCGGGCCGACCCGTCCCGGGCCACCCCCGGGGTAACGGCCAGGTCGTAAACCCCGAACCGACGCGCAGGGGGTCAACCCATTAGGCTTGGATCCGGCCGCGTACTGCCGCCGTACCGCTCGTTCCAAGGAGTTCCCGTGCTTGAGGCATTCTTCTCCGCCCTGCTGGTCCTGGTCTGCGTCGGCGTTCTCGCCTTCGCGGGCGTGACCGTGAAGAAGCTGTACCAGGGTCAGCGCTGACCCTGCCCGCCCTCGACCCCGTCCGAGCGGGCACCCCCTGTCAGGACAACGTGACACCCACGTCCCGTTGTGTCACGTCCGAAGTCGCACCCCACCTCACAGATCGTCTGAGCCGCTCATGATCGAGATTCCGTCCGACCTCCACCCGGACCTCGTCCCGCTGGCCTTCCTCCTCGGCAACTGGGCGGGCGCGGGTGTCTCCGACTTCCCCGGCGCCGAGCAGTGCAACTTCGGCCAGGAAGTCTCCTTCAGCCACGACGGCCGGGACTTCCTGGAGTACGTCTCGCACACCTGGGTGCTCGACTCCGAGGGCAAGAAGGTCAAGCCGCTGGAGTCCGAGTCCGGCTACTGGCGCATCGACAAGGACCGCAAGGTCGAGGTCGTCATGGTCCGCGACCAGGGCGTCATCGAGATCTGGTACGGCGAGCTGGCCGACCAGAAGCCGCAGATCGACCTGGTCACCGACGCGGTGGCCCGGACCGCGGCTTCCGGCCCGTACAGCGGTGGCAAGCGTCTCTACGGCTATGTGAAGAGCGACCTGATGTGGGTCGGCGAGAAGGCCACCCCCGAGGTGGAGCTGCGCCCGTACATGTCGGCGCACCTGAAGAAGGTCGTCACTCCGGAAGAGGTCGAGGCGATGGCGAAGAGCCTCGGCGACCTCCCGGACGACGGCATCGCCTTCTTCAAGTAGTCCGCGCCCCGGCGTCCCGCCCCGGCCGGCCGCGTTCCGGCCGTTCCGTCCGCCGCCCCGCGTGCGCGGGGATCGCGGCGCGCGGTGGACGGATTTCCTTTCGCGCACAGCTGCGGGCAGGTGCTCACCCCGACCTACACTGAGCGTGTGGTGAGCACCGACTGGAAGACCGACCTCCGACAGCGCGGCTACCGGCTGACGCCGCAGCGGCAGCTTGTCCTGGAAGCCGTCGACACGCTGGAACACGCGACGCCCGACGACATCCTCGCCGAGGTGCGCAGGACCGCGTCCGGCGTGAACATCTCCACCGTCTACCGGACGCTCGAACTCCTGGAGGAGCTGGAGCTGGTCAGCCACGCCCATCTGGGGCACGGGGCGCCGACGTACCACCTGGCCGACCGCCATCACCACATCCATCTGGTCTGCCGCGACTGCACGAACGTCATCGAGGCCGATGTCGAAGTCGTCGCCGAGTTCACCGCGAAGCTTCAGGCCGACTTCGGTTTCGAGACGGACATGAAGCACTTCGCGATCTTCGGCCGCTGCGCCGACTGCACGGCGAAGGCGGCGTCCGCAGGCGCGGCCCGGACGGCCGAAGCGGCCCGTCCCGAGCCGTAAATCGCGTCGTACGCTGGTCGCATGAAGAGCCCCCTGCTGTCCCTGCCCGGTGCCGTACCCGCCGAAGGCCACGACGAAGGCGTCGCCGCGCACTACGGCGATCTGTTCCGCGAGCAGCGCGCCCTCGCCGACGGCTCCGGCCTCGTCGACCTCTCGCACCGTGCCGTCGTCACCGTCACCGGCAGCGACCGGCTGGCCTGGCTGCATCTCCTGCTCACCCAGCACGTCAGCGAACTCGCCCCGGGGCAGGCCACCGAGGCCTTGATCCTCACCGCGAACGGGCACATCGAGCACGCCCTCTATCTCGTCGACGACGGCGAGACCGTGTGGATGCACGCCGAACCGGGCACACAGGGCGACCTCGTCGCCTATCTGGAGTCCATGAAGTTCTTCTACCGGGTCGACGTCGCCGACCGCACCGAGGACTTCGCCGTGGTGTATCTGCCGGCCGGCTCCATCGCGGAGGTCCCGGACGGCGTGACGGTACGGGAGACGGCGTACGGCCGGGATCTGTTCCTGCCCCGCGCCGACCTGGAGAAGTACGCGGCCGCGCACGGCCCCCTGGCCGGCGTCCTCGCGTACGAGGCGCTGCGCGTCGAGGCGCACCGCCCGCGCGTCGGCTTCGAGACCGACCACCGCACCATCCCGCACGAGCTGGGCTGGATCGGCACCGCCGTCCACCTCCAGAAGGGCTGCTACCGAGGCCAGGAGACCGTGGCCCGGGTGCAGAACCTGGGCAAGCCGCCGCGGCGGCTGGTCTTTCTGCACCTCGACGGCAGCGAGGTCGTCCTGCCCGGACACGGCACACCGGTACGGCTCGCCGCGGACGGCGCCGAGGGCAGGCAGCTGGGCTTCATCACCACCTCGGCCCGCCACCACGAACTGGGACCGATCGCGCTGGCCCTGGTCAAGCGGAACGTCGCGGTGGACGCGGAACTGCTCGCGGGGGACACGGCCGCCGCCCAGGAGACGGTCGTGGAGCCGTAGGACCTCTCGTACGGACCGGGCCGGATCGGGGAGCGGGGCCGACCCGGACGAAGGACCCTCGGCCGTCCGGCTCCAGTGCGCAGATTCCCTACGCGCGACCGTCTGCGTCGTCCACGCCCGATGCCCGACCCGTCTGCGTCCGGACCGGGACCCGGCTCAGACCTCGACGACGACGGTGAACGGGCCGTGGTTCATGAGCGAGACCCGCATGTCCGCCCCGAACCGGCCCGTCTCCACCCGCGCTCCCAGCGCCCGCAGCTGCGCCACCACCTCGTCGACCAGCGGTTCGGCGATCTCGCCGGGCGCGGCGGCGTTCCAGGTGGGCCTGCGCCCCTTCCTGGCGTCCCCGTAGAGAGTGAACTGCGAAATCACCAGAAGTGGTGCATTCACATCGGAGCAGGACTTCTCGCCCTCCAGGATGCGAATCGACCAGAGCTTGCGGGCGAGCTGGGCCGCTTTCTCCGCGGTGTCCCCGTGGGTGACTCCCACCAGCACACACAGCCCTTCGCCGATGATTTCGCCGACCACCTCGGGTCCGCCCGACGCGCCCGCGCCGTCGGTCACCGTGACGCTCGCACCGTCCACCCTCTGTACCACTGCACGCATACAGACCAACCTATCTTGGGCTGAACGGGTACAGAGCATCCACACAGGCCCCACTGGAGTGGCACCATGCTGGGAAGGCGGTGTGCCGACGCACCGGTCGAGGGGATGGACACAAGCATGAGTACCCATGGAACCGGGCAGTCCCCCGGCGCCGTGCCGGTCGCGCGTACCGGCACCAGTACCAGTACCAGCACCATGCGCCCACCGGTCCAGCGAACCGGTCACGGCTTCGTGGACGGCTTTGTGGACGGCCTTGTGGACGGTCCGCCCGCGGGACCGCAGCCGGAGCTGGAAGGCCTGCGACTGCCGGAGCTGCGCACACTGCGCCGCGACTCGCAGCGCGACGAGGCCGACCTCAGCTATGTGCGGCGGCTGGTGCAGGGGCGGATCGACATCCTGCGGGCCGAGCTGGCCCGGCGGCTGGATCCCGAGACACCGGTGGTGGACCGGCTCTCGGAGATCCTCGCCGACACCCCGTCCCAGCACCGCTCCTCCGCCCGGCACGTCACGCTCACCACGCCGCGCAGCGACGAGTACCGCCGGCTGGCGGCCGAGACGCTGGCCGAGGTCGAACTCTCCGACCTCGACGCCCGTACGGACGAGGAGCTGCACACCGCGATGGGGCGCCTGGTCCGCTACGAACAGCAGGTCTCCCGGCGCCGTCACCAGCTGCAACGCACCGCGGACGATTGCAGTGCCGAGATCGCCCGCAGGTACCGTGATGGTGAAGCACAAGTAGACGACCTGCTCGCCTGAAGCGACCCTTCCGGGGGCGGGTTCCGCTCGTCCCCGGAAGGCCACCATGACCTCCAGCGCCGCCGCTGCCCCCTCCGTCATACCCCCCGAGTCGCTCCCCGTGCTGGCCGAGGTCGTGCGGTCCGGCTTCGTGGAAGGCCGGCACCGGGGTTCCCTGGTCGTGCTGGCGGCCGACGGCAGTGTGGAGAAGGCACTCGGCGACCCGACGGCGCCGGTCTTCCCGCGCTCCTCCAACAAGCCGATGCAGGCCGCGGCCGTGCTGCGGGCCGGGCTCGATCTGTCCGGGGAGCGGCTGGCGCTGGCCGCCGCGAGCCACTCGGGCGAGGGCTTCCACCTCGAACTCGTCACCGCGATGCTCGCCGAGCACGGACTGACGCCCGGCGATCTGCAGACCCCGCCCGATCTGCCGCTGGACCCGGCGGAGGCGGAGACGTATCTCGCCGCGGGCCATGTCCGGGAGCGGATCACCATGAACTGCTCCGGCAAGCACGCGGCCATGCTCGCCGCGTGCGCGGTGAACGGCTGGGACCGGGCGTCCTACCTCGACCCGGCGCACCCGCTCCAGCAGCTGGTGCACCAGGTGGTGGAGGAGGCGGCAGGCGAGCCCGTCTCGGCGGTCGGTACGGACGGGTGCGGGGCGCCGCTGATGGCGATCAGCCTGGTGGGGCTGGCGCGGGCCTTCCGTACGTTCGTGACGGCGGATCCCGGTACGGCGGAACGGCGGGTCGGGGACGCGATGCGGGCCCACCCCGAGTACGTGGCCGGAACGCGCCGCCCCGACACCTGGCTGATGCGGGAGGTGCCGGGCGCGCTCTCCAAGATGGGCGCGGAGGCGGTGCAGGCGGTGGCCCTGGCCGACGGCCGGGCGCTGGCCTTCAAGATCGACGACGGCGCGACACGGGCACTCGGCCCGGTGCTGGCCCGGTCGCTGCGTCTGCTCGGCATCGACGCCCCGGTGGTTTCCCGGATCGGGCACGCGCCGCTGCTGGGCGGCGGTGGCGAGGTCGGCGAGATCCGGGCCGCGTTCTGACCGGATTCCCCGTCGGCGGGAAAACCGGGCGACATTCGGTGACCCGGTATCTAGCGTGGGTGTATGCGCCTTGACGTCCGTGCGATCACCGAATCCGAGTTCCCCGGCTGGCTGCAGGCCCTGAACACCGGCTTTCTGCGCCCGCCGGTGGTGGCGGACAAGGAGGTCGCCGGCCGCCTCCCGCACACCGACCTGACCCGTACGCAGGGCGCGTTCGACGGCGGGCGGTGCGTGGCCACGTTCCGTTCGTTCGCGCAGGAACTCACCGTCGTGGGCGGCGGCGCGGTGCCGGCCGACGCGGTCTCCAACGTCACGGTGTCGCCCACGCACCGACGCCGGGGGCTGCTCAGCCGGATGATGGCTGCGGACCTGGCGGCGGCGAAGGAACGCGGCGACGTGGTCGCCACCCTGATCGCCGCCGAGTACCCCATCTACGGGCGGTTCGGCTTCGGCCCGGCGACGTGGACGACCGAGTGGGAGATCGACGTACCGAGGGCGGGCCTCGACCCCCGCTGGTCCGGTCCCTCCGCGTCGGACGGGGGCCGGATCGACCTGGTGACCGGTGCGGACGTGCGCAAGCTGGGACCGGCCCTCCACGACCGGCTGCGCGCCCGGCAGCACGGTGCGGTCAACCGCGACACCCGCTGGTGGGAGGTGAACACCGGCGAGAACCCGACCGGGCCCGGTACCTGGACGGAACCCTTCTACGCACTCTACAGCAACGCGGACGGCGAGGTCGACGGCCTGATCGCCTACCGTGCCGACGACCACTGGAGCGACGCCAAGCAGCCGCTCAACCGGGCCACGGTGCTCGGGCAGATCGCCGTCACCCCGGCCGCGGAGCGCGCGCTGTGGCACTTCGTCTGTTCGATCGACTGGATCAGCACGGTCCGCACCGGCCACCGGGCCCCCGACGACCTGCTGCCCCTCCTCCTCCCGGATCCGCGCGCGGCCCGCGTCGTGACCCAGGCGGACTGGCTGTGGGTACGCGTCCTGGACGTCGTACGCGCCCTGGAGGCCCGCACCTATGCGGTACCCGGCGCGCTGACCCTGGACATCCACGACAGCACGGGTCTGACCGCCGGCCGCTACCGCCTGGACGCCTCGGAGTCCGGCGCGACGTGCGTCCCCACCACGGCCGGTGCCGATCTCACCCTGGACGTAAGGGAGTTGGGGACTCTCTACCTGGGCGACGAGTCGCCGGTCCGACTGGCGGCCCTGGGCCGCATCGGGGAACTCGCGCCGGGTGCGGTGGCACTGGCGGAGGGAATGTTCCGGGCGGCGCGGCGACCCTGGTGCCCGGACGTCTTCTGAGACGTGGAGCCCCGGGGACGCGTACGGCGGTGATCCCGCTCCGGTTCCCGGTGCCATCGCGTGAGCCGGAGTTCAGATCCGGGCCCGAACGGGTGCTGGACGGGACGGAGCCCCTGGTGGAGGCGCGGGCGCGGGCCCGAGATGGGGAGCGCGCGGGGCCGCTCCCGGACGTCAAGTCCGGTTGAGGTCAAGGCGTACGCTTCTCGTTCATGAGCGGAGAGAAGCCCGGACCGGAAGCGGCGGCGCAGGCGGGCCGTGTGCCGCATGCGCCGATGAGCTTGCGTGAGCGGAAGAAGCAGCTGACGTACCAGGCGGTCTCCGAAGCCGCGATCGCGATGTTTCTGGAGCGGGGCTTCGACAAGGTCTCGGTGGCGGAGGTGGCGGCCGCCGCGGACATCTCCAAGCCGACGCTGTTCCGGTACTTCCCGGCCAAGGAGGACCTGGTCCTGCACCGGTTCGCCGACCACGAGGACGAGGCGGCCCGGGTGGTCGCCGCCCGTGGGGAGGACGAGTCCCCGCTGGAGGCCCTGCACCGTCATTTCCTGGACGGCCTGGAGCGGCGCGACCCGGTGACCGGCCTCTGCGACATTCCGCAGGTGCTGGCGTTCCAGCGGCTGCTGTACGGGACCCCGTCCCTGGTGGCCCGCCTGTACGGCTACCAGAGCCGCTCGGAGGCGGCGCTCGCGCGTGCGCTGGGCGACCGGGTACGGGACAGGCTGGCCGCGGGTCAGATCATCGCGGTGCTCCGCATCCTGGCCCTGGAGAACTGGCGGCGGATGGACGCGGGGGAGAGCGCGGACCGGACGTACGGGAGTGCGGTCGAGGCCGCCGGACTCGCCTTCGCGCAGCTGCGGTCGGGGCTCGGGGACGAGTGGTAGGCAGGAGCGGCGGTCGGGCTGCGGTCCGGAGCCGCAGGAACGGGAGGCAGGCCGTCGCACCGGATCATTGCGCGCCGGCGCGGCGACGGCAGCGGTGAGGGTGCCCCGCCGCACCCGCCGCCGCCGGGTGTGTCCGGCGGAACCGCTCAGGCAGGGACGTCCTTGCCGTGCAGCACCGCTTCCGCGATCTCCCGCACCCGGTCGCGCGTGATGCCGGTGCGCTGTTCCACGGCGAGGGGATGATCGGTGGGCTCCAGCTCGATGCGGGGGCGCAGGCCGATCGGGCGGGTGTGGGCGTTCGTCTTGAGGTTGGTCGTGCGCGGTGAGTACAGCCCCAACTCGGTGCTCAGCCAGCCGAAGTAGGGCTGTTCGGACTCGCGGCCGGGGGTCTCCCACACATCGAGGGCGCGGCCGAAGTTCTCCCGGCTGAGCGAGACCCAGACACCCCAGGAGAAGGGCTCCTCGCTGCCGAGGACGGGCAGCTCGATCAGGCCCTTGATGAAGTAGTGCTCGTGCCTGACGATGCACTGGTCCGAGGAGAGCATGCTGTCGGGGTCGCTCTCCAGGCTCGCGTCCCAGATGTCGGGTGCCATGGTCGAGTACCCCATCGGCAGTTCCGCGTGGTGTTCGCCGCAGCAGGAGCAGGTGTAGCCGGGGTCGATAGCCATGGGCGGGATCCTAAGGGCTGTCATTCGGATCGCGCCGGGCTCACGTGTCCCGCCCGCTGATCCGGCCTGATACGGACGGAAGACCCCGGGGACCCGAGTCGGGGATTCGCCTGCCGGCCTCGGGCCGGGGGCTCGGCCCCCGGCCCTTGCGGTCCGGCTACCCGCGACGCCCGAGCAGCGCCAGGTCGTCCTCGTCGAGCGCCAGTCGGCCGGCGGCCATGTTCTCTTCGAGGTGGGCGAGCGAAGCGGTACCGGGGATCTGCACGATCGAGGGCGAGCGGGCCAGTCCCCACGCGAGGGCGACCTGGTGCGCCGTCGCACCGTGGCGTTCCGCGACCTTCCGGAGGTTCTCGCCGGCGAGCTCGGAGTGCCCGCCGCCGAGCGCGAAGAACGGCATGTACGCGATACCGGCATCCGCGCACTCGTCGACGAGCGCCGCGTCCGCCTGATCGAGCACGCTGAATCGGTTCTGCACGGCGACGACCGGTGCGATCGAGCGGGCCTCCGCGAGCTGTCCGGCCGTCACATTGCTGACGCCGAGCTGCCGGATCAGCCCTTCCTCGCGCAGCGCGGCCAGCACGGCGAACCGCTCGCCGAGCGACTCGGCGAGCCCCGACCCCAGCCGCCCCACCCGCAGGTTCACCAGGTCGAGAGTGTCGACCCCGAGGTCCTCCAGATTCCGTTCCACCTCCGCGCGCAGCTGATCGGGGCGGGCCTCGGCGTACATCTCACCCGTCTCGTCCCGCAGCGGGCCGACCTTGGTGGCGATGGTGACGTCCGCCGGGTACGGGTACAGCGCTTCGCGCAGGAGGTCGTTGGCGCGGTGAGTGGCGGAGAAGTAGAAGGCGGCGGTGTCGATGTGCCGCGCCCCGAGCTCGACGGCGCGACGGGCCACGGCCACGGCTTTCGCCGTGTCACCGGCGGGCCCGCTCCACCGCCCCGGCAGCTGCATCGCCCCGAAACCGAGGCGCGGGACGGTGACGGTGCCGCCCAGTTCGAAGGTGCCGGGGCCGGGGGCCGGGGAAGTGGTCGAGGCCGGGTCCGGGTCCGCGTCGATCGATGAGAAGGTCATGCGGGGCAGCATGACCGCCCAAGGGCCGGATCCGCACATCCATTTCCCCTCGCGCCGGGGCTCAGGACCTCACGGCCGATCGGTGCAGGATCCGTGCCAGCTCGCGCGGCCGGGAGAACATCGGCCAGTGGCCGGTGTCCATCTCCACCAGCTCCCAGTGCTCCTCGGCGGCCAGCAGCTCGGTCACGACGTCCTTCGGTTCGTCGCCGTCGAGCAGGCACTTGATGTACGTCGCCGGAAGCTCGCCGAGCGGACGTGGCAGTACGGCGGGCTCGGTCAGCGTGGTGCCCGGGTGCGGAGTCGAGCCGTCCACGATGCGGGCGATCTGCTCGTCGGTGAGGCCCTGGCCCTCGCAATCGGCGGCCGTGAGCGGCGCCCAGAAACCGTCGTTGCCCGTGATCGTGGCCTCCAGCGCCGCCGGGCCGTTCCACCAGCCGGAGGCGAACGACTCGCCGTCGACCGGAACCTCGGAGTCGACGAAGACCACGCGGGCCAGCCGGTCACCGATCCGCATTCCGGCCTGACCGACCGGGATGCCCGAGTAGCTGTGGCCGACCAGGACGACATCGTGGAGATCGTGGCGCTCCACCTCGTCGACGATGTCCCGGACGTGGGTCTGCTGCCCTGCCCGCACATCCCGCTTCTCCGCGAGGCCGGACAGCGTCACCGGATGGGTGCCGTGCCCGGCCGCGCGCAACTCGGACACCACCTCGTCCCACGCCCACGATCCGAGCCATGCGCCCGCCACCAGTACGAATTCAGCCATGGCGGCAACGTATCGCGGAGGTACCACCGCTCGCTCCGGTTTCGAGCAGGCATCGACCGGCGTGCGGCCTTGGGGGCGCCGGCCTGCGGCCCACTCGCCGGTGCTTCGACCGTGAAGGTCCGCCCGGTCCGGACACGCGAACCCCGGGCGGACGCCTCTGTCGGCGGATAGCGTCGTGTTCACAGTGAAGGGGAGCGTGATCATGGCAGAACGTGAGGTCCCGGCTCGTGTGGTGGCGGCAGAGCGTGTCGCCTCCGAGGCGGGATTCAAGAAGAGTTGCCTCCCTGAAGTGGGCAGGCTGCTCAGGCTGGCCGCTGCTGCGAAACCCCACGGAATCATTGCGGAGAGCGGCACGGGCTCGGGCGTGGGCACCGCCTGGCTGCACAGTGGCCGAGCGGCCGGCGTCTTCGCGGACGACAAGCGGGTCAGCGTTCTCACCGGGGACTGGCGGCTGCTTGAGCAGCACGGCCCCTTCGACGTCTTCTTCTGCGACGGCGGGGGCAAACGCGACGACCCCCGGCGAGTCGTCGAACTGCTTGCTCCCGGTGGCCTTCTCGTCCTCGACGACTTCACCCCCTCGCCCCATTGGCCGCCCCGTTTCGGCGGCGAAGTGGATGAGCTCCGCATGTTCTACCTCACTCATCCAGCCCTGGACGCCACTGAAATACTCACCACACCAGCCAGTTCAGTGGTTGTCGGGGCGCGCCGCCTCTGATGGAGCCTCTCGTCCGGATCGTGCCGGGCGCGGGTGCCCGCGTCAGCCTCATGGGCTCCGGGCGTGGAGTCGGCGGAAGAAGAACGCGACCGACGAGGCATGACCCGCCGCTCAACGAGCGGCGGCGTCGGCGAGGATCGCCTGAAGTCGTGCCCGGCATTCGGCGACGAAGGCGGGATAGGTGTGCCAGTAGTAGGAGATTCCACTGACGCCGACCGCGATCGCCCAGGCGCGGGCGCGGACCCAGGTCGGTTCGTCGAGGGCCAGGGTGTTCCAGTAGGCCTGCCGTGCCCGGGGCGGCAGGTCCCAGAGCGTGGCGTGCTCGGCGTCGGGAAAGCCGACCGAGAGCCCCCCGAAGTCGATGACCGCCTGGAGTCTGCCCTCGCGGACCAGGAGGTTGGTGGGCTTGAGATCGCCGTGGAGCCACACATGAGGTCCCGAGGGATCGGGCAGGGCGAGCGCGGTTCGCCACAACCGCTCCAGGGTCTCGACGTCGAGATCCAGGCCCTCGGTGGCCCGGCAGTCCTCGAAACACCGGCCGACCCACTGGTCGCATGCCCGCAGGCTGCCTCCGCGATACCAGCTGAGGTCATCCGTGCGAGTCGCTCCCATGAGGTCGGCGCCGTGGAGCTCCCGCACGACCGCCGCCAGGTCGGCTCCGAAGGCGGACCAGTCCCGGACGGTGTCCGGGCCGGCTTCGTCACCGTCGATCCAGCGGTGGACCGACCAGACGAGTGGGAACGCGCCGCTGGGCGTCCCGGCGTGGACGTGCTCGGGGGCAGGGCAGGCCAGCAGGGGTGCCAGCCGAGGAAGCCACTCCTGTTCCTTGCGTACGGACCGGCCCGTTCCGGCGGTTCGTGGCAGGCGCACGAGAAGGTCGTCGCCCAGCCGGTACATGATGTTGTCCGTGCCCGCGCCCGCGGGTGACAACGGCAGGTCGGCCCACTCCGGGCGCTGTGCCTCCAGCAGCGACCTGACCAGCGCCTCGTCGATCGGGATCTCGTTCTCGTGAAGCGTCACGCCGGAAGTCTCGCCTCCCTCCTCGCGGCACGGCAAGCGACTTCCCCCGCGGCACCCCACGCGAGTCAGGGGTCGCGGTCGCTTCGGCGGGACGTGGACGGTGAGACCCCAGGTCAGCTGCCGACGTAGGCCGCGAGGTGCTCGCCGGTGAGGGTGGAGCGGGCGGCGACGAGGTCGGCGGGGGTGCCCTCGAAGACGATCCGGCCGCCGTCGTGGCCGGCGCCGGGGCCGAGGTCGATGATCCAGTCGGCATGCGCCATGACCGCCGGGTGGTGCTCGACGACGACGACCGACTTGCCGGAGTCGACGAGCCGGTCGAGCAGGCCGAGGAGCTGCTCGACGTCGGCGAGGTGGAGGCCGGTGGTCGGCTCGTCGAGGACGTAGACGCCGCCCTTCTCGGCCATGTGCGTGGCCAGCCTGAGCCTCTGGCGCTCGCCGCCGGACAGCGTGGTCAGCGGCTGGCCGAGGCTGAGGTAGCCGAGCCCGACGTCGGCGAGCCGCTGCAGGATCCTGTGCGCGGCCGGCGTGCGCGCCTCGCCCTCGCCGAAGAACTCCTCGGCCTCGGACACCGACATCGCGAGCACCTCGCTGATGTCACGGCCGCCGAGGTGGAATTCGAGGACCGATGCCTGGAACCGCTTCCCCTCGCACTCCTCGCAGGGGATGGCGACGCCCGCCATCATCGCCAGGTCGGTGTAGACGACGCCGACGCCGTTGCACGTGGGGCATGCGCCCTCGGAGTTGGCGCTGAACAGCGCGGGCTTCACGCCGTTGACCTTCGCGAACGCCTTGCGGATCGGGTCGAGCAGCCCCGTGTACGTCGCCGGGTTGCTGCGGCGGGAGCCCTTGATGGCTCCCTGGCCGACCGAGACCACACCCTCGCCGGAAGGGATCGATCCGTGCACGAGCGAGCTCTTGCCGGAGCCCGCGACACCGGTGACCACGCAAAGCACCCCGAGCGGGATGTCGACGTCGACGCTCTGCAGGTTGTGGGAGGTGGCGCCGCGGATCTCCAGCGCCCCGGAGGGCACCCGCACCGTCTCCTTGACGGCGGCCCGGTCGTCGAAGTGGCGGCCGGTGACGGTGTCGCCGGCCCGCAGTCCTTCGACCGTGCCCTCGAAACAGACGGTGCCGCCCGCCGAGCCGGCGCCGGGGCCGAGGTCGACGACATGGTCGGCGATCGCGATCGTCTGCGGCTTGTGCTCCACGACGAGCACCGTGTTGCCCTTGTCCCGCAGGCGCAGGAGCAGGTCGTTCATCCGGCTGATGTCATGGGGGTGCAGGCCCGTGGTGGGCTCGTCGAAGACGTACGTCGTATCGGTGAGCGAGGAGCCGAGGTGGCGGACCATCTTGACGCGCTGCGCCTCGCCGCCCGACAGCGTGCCCGACGGGCGGTCGAGCGCGAGGTAGCCGAGGCCGATCTCCACGAACGAGTCCAGCGTCTGCTGCAGCGCGGTGAGCAGCGGCGCCACCGAAGCCTCCTCGATGCCGCGCAGCCATGCGGCCAGGTCGCGGATCTCCATCGCGCAGGCGTCGGCGATGCTGATCCGCCCGATCTTCGACGACCGGGCCCCCTCGCTGAGCCGGGTGCCGTCGCACTCGGGGCAGGTGGTGAAGGTGACCGCCCGCTCCACGAACGCGCGGATGTGCGGCTGCAGTGCCTCCTTGTCCTTGGAGAGCATCGACTTCTGGATCTTGGGGATCAGGCCCTCGTAGGTGAGGTTCACACCCTCGACCTTCACCTTGGTCGGCTCGCGGTGGAGGAAGTCCCGCATCTCCTTCTCGCTGAACTCGCGGATCGGCTTGTCCGGGTCGAGGAAGCCCGACTCGGCGTAGACCCGCACGGTCCAGAAGCTGTCCGACTTCCAGCCGGGGATGGTGAACGCGCCCTCGGCGAGCGACTTGGAGTCGTCGTAGAGCTGGGTGAGGTCGATGTCGGAGACCGTGCCGCGGCCCTCGCAGCGCGTGCACATGCCGCCGGTGCGGTTGAAGGTCGCCTTCACCGCCTTCTTGTTGCCGCGCTCGACGGTGATCGCACCGCTCGCCCGGACCGAGGCGGTGTTGAAGGAGTACGCGCTGGGCGGGCCGATGTGCGGCTTCCCGAGCCGGCTGAAGAGGATGCGCAGCATCGCGTTGGCGTCGGTGGCGGTGCCGACCGTGGAGCGCGGGTCGGCGCCCATCCGCTGCTGGTCGACGATGATCGCCGTCGTCAGCCCTTCGAGTACGTCGACCTCGGGCCGCGCCGGCGTCGGCATGAATCCCTGCACGAAGGCGCTGTAGGTCTCGTTGATCAGCCGCTGCGACTCCGCGGCGATCGTGTTGAACACCAGAGAGCTCTTGCCCGAGCCGGAGACACCGGTGAACACCGTCAGCCTGCGCTTCGGTATCTCGACGCTGACGTCCTTGAGGTTGTTCACGCGCGCGCCGTGCACGCGGATCAGTGCGTGACTGTCGGCGATGTTCGGCGCAGGCGACTGCGGGTCCGTGCTCGTGGCCGTGCTCATCGTGTCTCCATCTGTTGCGCGGGACCGCCTTCGCGGTCTTCATCGGTGTCGCCCGGCTCGTACCGACCGGCCTTGAGCAGTACGTCCATTACGCACCGGCCGGACTCACCGGCTGCGGAGCCGGGCCGGTGCCGGGGGGCTCACGGCGCGCCGACCGTCACCCAGCGCATCCCCTCGAACCCGACGTCGTTGCGCACCTCGAATCCGAGCACGTCCCGCTAGAAGGCGAGCGCCTTGTCGTGGTCGTCGACGGCGATGAAGCACCGCGAAAGCCTGATTTCCATGGACCTCACGCTATGGGCGGGCCGTGCGCTCCGCTTCTCCGTTCCTGACCGGTTCCGCCTCCTCGGCCGGTTCTGCGTTTCCGGTCGGCTCCGCCTTCCGTGTCCGGTCGCGTTCCTTGTTCCTGACCGGGCGCGTGAGGATCTTGGCGACGCAGGCCGGGATGCCCGCGCCCTGCTCGTGCGCGCGCGCCCGGTACGCGCTCGGGCTCTCGCCCACCAGCTCGGTGAATCGCGAGCTGAACGACCCCAGCGACGTGCACCCGACGGCGAAGCAGACCTCCGTCACCGACAGGTCGCCGCGCCGCAGCAGGGCCTTGGCTCGCTCGATCCTGCGCGTCATCAGGTAGCTGTACGGCGTCTCTCCGAAGGCGGCGCGGAAGCTGCGGGAGAAGTGGCCGGGCGACATGTGGGACGCGCGTGCCAGTGCGGGGACATCGAGCGGTTCCGCGTAGGAGCGGTCCATCAGGTCGCGGGCCCGGCGGAGCCGAACCAGGTCCGATAGTGTCACCGGTCCAGCATCGCACGGACGCCACGCGGTGCGACGCCGTCGTGCTGCGGCAGAGGCCGGGGCTGTCCGTTCCCGGGAGACCTGAACGATGAGGTGCCTCTGATCTGCGCCTTGTCATTTCGGCCGGGATGCCTCGGTGTACGAACAGGCTCATCGCTGTCCGGATCCACTTGGCCGACGCGTACAGCCGGGCCGTGATCAACGGCTTGGCGCCAACCGCTGTACCGGTCCCAAGGCCCTCGCACAGTCCTATGGTTGGCTGATGCGCGCACACCGTATTGACCGCCCGGCCGATCTCGACGTGGTTCGTGAGTCCTATGACCGAGTGGCCGACAACTACGCCCACATGGTCGTGACAACGGGAGTCGGCGACATCCGTAGGCATCCATGGCTCAAGGCATCGATCGACGCCTTCGCCGACACCGTGAGCGGGCTCGGGCCCGTCCTCGACGTCGGCTGCGGACCCGGAACGGTGACCGCCTACCTCGCCGAACGCGGACTCGACGTGTCCGGGGTCGATCTCTCTCCTCGCATGATCGAGAACGCGCGCCGTCTTCATCCGCAATGCCGCTTCGGCGTCGCCTCCGCCACCGACCTCGACCTCGGTGAAGCGTCCCTCGGCGGCGTGCTCGGGTGGTGGTCACTGTTCAACCTCCCCCGTGATGTCCTTCCTCAGGTTCTCGCCCTGTTCGCGCGCGCCCTGAAGCCAGGCGGACACTTCATCACCGCAACGCACGTCGGCGACGAAGACGCGGTGCGCACCGAGGCCTACGGAGGTGTGCCCGTGCGTTGGACGACACACAAATGGCGGCCGGAGCAACTCGTGGACCTGATCGAGCAGGCCGGCCTGCGCCCGGTCGCCGAACTCCGGCTCCCCCCGGAGGAGTACAGCGGGCCGGGTCTGGTCGTCATGGCCGAGCGACCCGGCTGAGGATCAGGCGTCGGAAGCGGCAGGTGCCTACGGATGAGTGGGACGGGTCGGCGGTCGGTGCCCCGTTCAACCGTATGCGGCCACCTCCACGGTGCGCATCGCGAAGATCCATCAGTCGACCCGGAGGTGACATGCCCCTGCGGATGAAGCTGAGCGCGATATCGCTCGACTGCCCTGATCCGCCGGCTCTGGCGGCGTTCTATCAACAGGCCACCGGCCTCGCCCCCCACCCGAAGTCGAACCCAGTCGGGTGTCCGGTCTCGCTGAAGGTGAGGCAGCGTGAGCACCTGACCTGGGGTGCCTCAGTTTGAGCGAGACGAGGGCGGGTCGGCTGTCTCGCTCAATCCGAGGCAGTCTGGGCAGGCTTGGCGGCGATCAGCAGTGCGGCGAACACTATGGGGGCGGCTGTCTGGTACCCGATCCACACTTCACCTCCGGCGCTGCTGCCCTGCCATGCCATCAGGGCGCCGACAAGTGCCGTCAGCACCCAGCCGCTGTCGTAGGCGACCATGAGCCGGGTGTAGGTGTGCATCGATCGGCTGCGCGTATATCCGATCTCGATGCCACCGCCGATCAGCAGGGTCGTGCCTGAGACAACCATCAGCCAGGCTGGCGTGTCGAGTAACCGGCCGAGTGGGGCAGCGCCGGCGATGTAGACAGCGGCGAGCAACACCTTGAAGGCGCCATCGGCGATGGCCCCCACTGTCTGGCGGGTCACCCGCGGTGCCACGACCTGGGTCATGAGCGTTCCTCCCTGAAGCTCGTCCGACTGGTTCCGTAACGAGATTACGGTAATAATCAAACTATGAGAATGACGAGAGCGGAGACCAAGGAACGCAACCGCCGTGCCTTGCTGGACGCTGCCTTCCAGGTCGTTTCCCGAGACGGTTACCGGGCCAAGCTTGATGAGATCGCCGAACGCGCCGACCTGACCACCGGCGCCATCTACTCACTGTTCGGGAGCAAGAACGGCCTGGTGGTCGCCCTCGTCGCCGACTACCTGCGGCCGTACTACGAAGAGATCGAGCAGGCGGTTCCAAGCGGACTGGATCTCATCGAAGCGGTCGACGCCTTCGCTCGGCACTATCGGCGTAGCTGTGACGCCCCCGACGCGCGGTCTGCCCTGTCGCTCCAGATCACCTTGCTGGACATGGCCCTGCACGACCCCGACCTGGGGGCGCAGCTCGCCACGTCCATCCGGTCGCAGGAGAACCACCTGATCGAGCTGTTCACCGGAAGATCGCACAACGGGAGCGTCGTGACGCCGCATCAGGCACAGCGTCTGACCACCGCACTCAGGGCACTGTTCGTCGGCCTCGGCCAGGGCGTCACCCTCGGCCTCGCCCCTGGTGCCGACGAGCAGTTCTTCGCCGATACTGCCCGCGCTTTGGTATCCGACCTGTCTCTCATCGGTCACGGGAACTCTCAGAGCCTGCCGTCCGGACCGGCGCCGGAGGGCTGGCGTCGGTAGGGGTCGAATGCGCAAGCGTCGTAGGTGCGGTTGTTGATCCACACTCCGCTGGGACCGATGACCCGCCGCTCGCGGGGCAGAGCTGGATGTACTCCTCCTGGGCCGCTGAGCCGGAACGAGAAGTACGCCGCGCTGGCCGGCATCAGCGGGTCCCGCAGCCCGCCGTGCGGCCTCGACCGCCGGATGGCAACGACCCACTCTCGATGTGCGGCTTGTCGGTCGGGGGGCGCCTCGTCGAGCACCTGTGTCCGAACTCAGGCTTGCTGGACTGAGCCGCACGGCCATCACTACCTATAAAAACCTTCGCCCGTGCCGCCGTCCGGATGATGAGGTGGCACGGTGATGAACCGCGATGGGGCCGCGAGTGTCCGACCGTTGACACTGGCTTGGGTGAGCCGACACCTGGAGGTCGGCGAACGGATCGTCAGAGCCGAGGTGCTGCACGGCGGCATCACCGCCGAAATGCGGAGGCTGATCATCGGCACGCGGGACGGAGGCACCCGTGACCTGGTGCTGCGGACCTACGTCGACCCGTTCTACGTGGAGCACGCCGAGGACGGGCTGAACAGGGAGGCTGGCGCCCTGACCCTGCTCACGGGGACCGGCGTGCCGGCTCCTGGACTGGTCGCGGTTGATCCGACCGCCGCGCAGTGCGAGTATCCGTCGCTCCTGATGACACATCTGGCGGGCCGGACGGTCCTCGACGATGAGGGAATGGAGACGCGCGTTCCCCTGCTGGCCCGTCAACTCGTTGCGATCCACGCATTGCGACCCACCGAGCGGCCTCAGGGATATGTGACGTTGACGACCGCCGACACCGTCGTGGTTCCGAAGGGCGCCGACGCGGCGGCATGGGCCGCGGCGATCGACGTGATCCGCAAGCCCGCGCCGCCTTATGAAGGGCGCTTCCTGCACAGGGACTTCCAACCCGGCAACGTGCTGTTCGACGTGCCGCCTTCAAAACCGGCAGGTGCCCGGATCACCGGCGTCATCGACTGGGCAGCGACCTCCTGGGGACCGACGGATCTCGATGTGGCGCACTGCTCCGTCAATCTCGCGCTGCTGCACGGCCCGGCGTGGGGTCTGCGGTTCGCTGAGGCGTATGAGGAGGCCGGCGGGGTACTGGCTGCGACCGCGAGCGAGCGGCTGTACTGGCGGGTGCGGGACGGGCTGGCCGCCTCAGAAGAAGTGCAGTTGGTGGCGCAGCCATGGCGGGAGGCCGGGAGGACAGAGCTGACGACGCGAGCCGTGGAGGAGCGGCTGGATGCCTATGTCACCGCCCTGATGGACGCGCCGGGCTGACACTGGGACACAGCAGCAGATGCCCGAGATTGAGCGAGACGTACGGCCCGATGCCTCACATAGACCGAGACTCCTCGGCTTCAGCGAGACAGGACACGCGGACCCCCTCCGTGCGAGTGGTGTGGCGCACTTTTGCAAGCGGGTGCTTGCAAAAGTTAGCAAGGGTGGCGCACCATTGATGCATGGCATCCCTCAACGTCGGCAATCTCGGTGAGTATCTGCGCGAGCAGCGGCGCAACGCGCAGCTGTCGCTGCGGCAGCTCGCCGATGCCGCCGGGGTGTCCAATCCCTACCTCAGCCAGATCGAGCGCGGGCTGCGCAAGCCGAGCGCCGAGGTGCTGCAGCAGGTCGCCAAGGCGCTGCGGATCTCCGCCGAGACCCTGTATGTGCGGGCCGGGATTCTGGATGAGCGGGAGCGGGAGGAGCTGGAGACGCGGGCGGTGATTCTGGCCGACCCGTCCATAAACGAGCGGCAGAAGAGTGTGCTGCTGCAGATCTACGACTCCTTCCGCAAGGAGAACGGGTTCGAGCCCGGACCGGAATCCGGCGTCGAAGCCGGATCGGAGACCGGCGGCGAGTCCGGATCGGGCGCCGGAGCGGACGGCCGCCCCGGCGCCGACGGCCACCGCACGGCCGGCGGCAGCGATGCCGGCCCGGCTTCAAAGCCTTCAAAACCCTCACACTGAGTCTGATGATCCGGGAGGACCACAGTCATGGCCATCACCGATGACCTGCGCAAGACCCTCACCGACCCGACCCCCCTCTACTTCGCCGCCGGTACGGCCGACCTCGCCGTCGAGCAGGCGCGCAAGGTCCCGGCGCTGATCGAGCAGCTGCGTGCCGAGGCGCCGGAGCGTATCGAGGCTGTGCGCAACGCAGACCCCAAGGCCGTGCAGGAGAAGATGACCTCGCAGGCCAGGGAGGCACAGGCCACCGTGCAGGCCAAGGTCACCGAGGTGATCGGGTCGTTCGACAGCGATCTGCGGAAGCTGGGCGAGAATGCCCAGGACCTGGCGATGCGGAGTCTGGGAGTGGCAGCGGAGTACGCGGTCCGGGCCCGGGAGACGTACGAGAAGGTCGCCGAGCGCGGTGAGCAGACCGTGAGGAACTGGCGTGGCGAGACAGCCGACGAGATCGTCGAGATCGCCGTCGTCGTCGAACCGCGCAAGGAGTCCAGGCCCACGGGCACCGCGAAGACGGAGCCGGCCGCCAGGCCGGGGCAGACCGCCAAGCCGGGGCCGGCCAAGCCCTCGCCCGCTCCGAAGGCCGTCAAGCCGGAGAGCAAGGCGCCGGCCGCGTCCGCCAAGAAGGCGCCCGCGCGCAAGCCCGCCGCGAAGAAGACCACTCCGCCGACCGCGAAGTAGGGGCTTCCGTCCGGATCGGCCCGGCATGATCCGAACGAGAGGCCCTGAGCCCCGGCGCCGCCGGGGTGTGTACGGAGCAACGAGCCGGGCACCTTTCAGGGCGCCCGGCTCGTTGTCCCGGTACCTTGGCCGCGAGGCGCTCATCCATTCATTAGGCGGTGCACACCATGTTGCTCACAGGATTCAGCACACTCGTCTGGCTGCTCTACATGGTCATGCTCGTCCTGGCCGTGGTCGCCCTGTTCCTGGCCGCGACGGCCCGTGAGGACGCCTACCGCGCCGCGGACAAGCAGAAGAAGTCCTTCTGGCTGATCATCCTCGGTATCACCGTTGCCGTGAATCTCTTCGTGCCGATGCTGTTCCTGCAGATCGCGGGACTGGTCGCGTCCATCGTCTTCCTGGTGGACGTACGACCCGCGCTGAAGGGGGTCTCGGGCGGCGGTCGTCGCGGCGGCTCCAGCAGTGACGGGCCGTACGGGCCCTACAACGGCGGGCGTTGAGCGTTCGCGGGAGCCGTGGGTGAGACCGATTCGGGGCGCGGGTGCGGGATGCTCGCGCCCCGGTCGCCGTCCGTGCCCTCGCGCCGGACGAGTTCCTGGTCGCGGTCGAGCAGCAGGACCGCGACGTCGTCGGTCAGCTCGCCGCCGTTCAGCTCTCGGACCCGGGCGACCGCGGCCTCCAGGAGATCCTCGCCGGCGAGCCCCTCCGCCAGCTGCTGGTTGATCATCGCGACCATTCCGTCCTGACCGAGCCGCTGGGTGCTGTCCGGCCCCACACGCCCCTCGATCAGCCCGTCCGTGTACATCATCAGGCTCCAGGAACCGCCGAGCTTCACCTGCCGGAGCGGCCACGCGGCATCCCCTTTTCGAAGTGCCTGGGGAAGGGCGTCGCGGGGCAGCAGACCCAGGGCGGGGCCGCCGTCCTCATACGGGAGAAGGCGCGCGGTGCGGCCGTGCCGCGCGATCAGCGGAGCCGGGTGGCCCGCCAGGCAGAGGCCGGCGTGCCTGCCGTCGGGCGCGATGTCGACGGTGCACAGCGTCGCGAAGATCTCCTCGCTCTCCCGCTCGTGCTCCAGGACCTGCTGGAGCGTGGAGAGCAGTTCGTCGCCGCAGAGCCCGGCCAGGGTCAACGCCCGCCACGCTATGCGCAGTTCCACGCCGAGCGCCGCCTCGTCCGGGCCGTGTCCGCAGACGTCGCCGATCATCGCGTGGACGGTGCCGTCGGGTGTGCGCACCGTGTCGTAGAAGTCTCCGCCTAGCAGCGCCCGGCTGCGGCCGGGGCGGTATCGGGCCGCGAAGCGCAGATCGGAGCCTTCGAGCAACGGGGTGGGCAGCAGGCCGCGTTCGAGGCGGGCGTTCTCCTGGGCGCGCAGCCGGGACTCGGTGAGCTGGTGCTGTGCCACGTCGGCGCGCTTGCGTTCGACGGCGTAGCGGATGGCACGGCTGAGGAGGCGCCCGTCGAGTTCGCCGCGGAAGAGGTAGTCCTGCGCCCCGACCCGTACCGCCTCGGCGGCCAGCTCGACGTCGTCCTCCGCCGTGAGGGCGAGGACGGCATGGCGCGGGGCGATCCGAAGGACGTGCTTGAGGACGGCGAGCCGGTCGGCCTCCTCCGCTCCGTTGGAGCGGGCCTCGCCGCCGGTCGGCAGGGCCAGGTCCAGCAGGACGCAGTCCACGTCGTCCGTGAGGAGCCGGCCCGCCTCGGTCAGGTTGCGGGCGGTGCGGATACGGACCCGGGTACCGGCCGCGGCCGGTAGCTCGGGGACGGTGAAGGTGCCCGCCGGGTCGTCCCCGATCACCAGAAGGGTGAGGTCGGTGCCATGGGAGGTCTCCGCAGGGGGAACGGCGCGCTGCTGCGGTACGGGTACGGGCATCGGTTCGGGTTTCCTTCCCTCCCCCCGAGGGCGCGGCGGAGCGACGATCGACGACCCGCCAGACGGGGACCATAGCGGTCCGCGGCCGGGGAACGGAATGACGTACCGCACGCGACCGCCGGCGTATGCACCGGCATAAGCCGCGTCAGGTCACGGATCCGGCGAGATGAGCGGGGGCGGGGGGCGGATGTGGGGGCATGACAAACGTCACGCGGGGTGGTGGAGGGCGGGTGGCGCGGGTCACTGCCGTGAGGACCCGGTCCGCCGTCCGGACGGCTTCTCCGCCGGGCCGGGCGGCGCTCCCCTGTTTCGTACGGCCGGTTTTTCCCTTTTCGTACGGTCGGCCGCCGCCTCTTCGTACGTCCGGTGGCCGCGTGCTCCCGCGTGCTCGGAGGTGTCCGTCACTTGTCCGGGCGGACCACGCCGAGGATCTGCATCGAACCCGCACCCGCCAGTGTGACGTTTCGGCCGGGGCGGGGGGCGTGGACGATGGCGCCGTCGCCGATGTACATGCCCACGTGGCTGGCGTCGCTGAAGTAAATGATCAGATCTCCGGGGCGCATGTCCTTGATGTCGATGTGCTGGAGCAGCCGCCACTGCTCCTGCGAGGTGCGCGGGATGGGACGGCCCGCCGCCGCCCAGGCCTGTGACGTCAGCCCCGAGCAGTCGTACGACTTGGGGCCCTCGGCCCCCCAGACGTACGGCTTGCCGATCTGCTCCGTCGCGAAGGCCACCGCCTTCTTTCCGCTCGCGCTCGCCTCGCGGTTGATGTCCTTCAGCGCACCGGAACTGAGCCAGGCCGTCTGGAGCTTGTACTCGGCCTCCTGCTCCAGCTTCAGCAGACGGGCCCGCTCCTCCTTCTTCAGCCGGGATTCCAGCTTCTTCGCCGCGGCGATCTGCTCGTTGATCTTCTTCTTGGCCTCGGCCTGTTTGAGGCGGCCGGCTTCGAGCTTCTCCCAGTTGGTGCTCGCGTCCTGGGTGTACGTCTCCAGGTCCTGCTGGGTCCTGGTCAGTTCGCCGAGGACGCCCTGGGCGGCCTGCTGGCCCTCCCTGACGCGGTTCACCCCGTCCAGGAACAGCTGCGGGTCGTCGCTGAGCATGAACTGCGCGCCGGGCGGGAGCCCGCCGGTGCGGTACTGCTCGCGGGCCTGGGCGCCCGCCTGGGCCTTGAGCTCGGCGATCTTCGCCTGCCCCTGGACGATGGCCCGGGCCAGTTTGACGATCTCGCCGGACTGCTTCTTGGCCTTCTCCTCGGCGAGGTTGTACGCATCGGTGGCCGCCCCGGCCTTGCGGTAGAGGGCGTCGATCTCCTCGCGCACCTCTTCGAGGCTCTTCTTCGGCGCCTTGGACCCGGACTGGTGCTGTGTCACGGAGGGGGAGGGGGGTGCGGGCGCGGCGAACGCCTGGACCGGTGCGGTGAGTGCGGTCAGTGCGCAGACCAGAGTGATCGCGGCTGCGGCACAGTGACGTCGGTTCACGAGATCCCCCTCCGAATGAATCCAATGAATCTGATTTACCGTCAGTAACTTTTCTCGTCGACGCGATCGTGCCATGCCGTACCGAAAAGCAACAGAGGCGCACAGGCGCTGTCCTGACGGTCACGGAGGTCGGCCTGCGCCCCGGAGCGCTCCCCGCGTCCCGGGGACCGCTCCCCATCATCAGGACGAACGATGCCCCGCCCGCGTTCCCGCCCGCGTTCCCGCCCGCCTCCCCGGACGCGGGGTCCGCCGGGGCTGTCAGCGCGTGTCGGGCTGCCGGTCGGGCCGGAGCGCGGACCACTTCACCGTGACTTCACCCTGGCGCCACCGACGTACCCCGTCGGTCAGCGGCCAGTCGCCCGACAGCGCCCGCACCGCCGTGATCCAGCGCTGCCGGGCGCCCAGCGAGGCGTACGGGGCGGCCGCGGCCCAGGCCCGGTCGAAGTCCCGGAGGAACGCGTGGACCGGTTCGCCCGGCACGTTGCGGTGGATCAGCGCCTTGGGCAGGCGTTCCGCGAGGTCGGAGGGGCGGTCCAGGGAGCCGAGCCGGGTCGCGAAGGTCACGGTGCGCGGGCCCTCGGGACCGAGCGCCACCCATACGTGCCGTCGCCCGATCTCGTCGCAGGTGCCCTCCACCAGCAGCCCGCCCGGCGCGAGGCGCGCGCACAGCCGTTCCCAGACCGCGGCGACCTCGCCCTCGTCGTACTGGCGCAGCACGTTCGCGGCCCTGATGAGGTCGGGGCGCTCGGGGAGCGGGATCTCGAAGCCGCCGTGCAGGAAGGTGAGACCCTCGCGTTCGTACGGTTTCGCCGCCGCGACCCGCTCCGGGTCGATCTCGATGCCGACCACGCTCGTGCGCGGCTCGGCGGTGCGCAGGCGCTGCAGCAGCTCGACGGCCGTCCAGGGGGCGGCGCCGTACCCGAGGTCGACGGCCACGGGGGCGGCGGCGCGGCGCAGGGCCGGGCCGTGGGTGGCGGCGATCCAGCGGTCCATGCGGCGGAGCCGGTTCGGGTTGGTGGTCCCGCGGGTCGGGGTGCCGATGGGGCGCATGCAAGCGAGCGTAACGATCCCATGGGGTGCCGGGCCGGCGCGGGGGCCGGGCCGGGGCCCGGCCCGGCGTGCGGGCCGCTCGCCGTAATGATTTGGTAAAGCGGAAATGAAAGGAGAGGTTCCGCTGTTGCAGCCCTCGAAAGGGGCTCCAGTCCCTTCGCTGTCATGCCCTGAGTGAGGAGGACCGGACGACGTGAGTCAGTACGTCTCCCGGCTCGGCAGCAGCCGTGTCGCGCCGCGTCTCAGGTTCCCCGCAGCCTTCCCCGGCGGCCACCGCAGACCCCGTCGCATCGCGATGCTCTCCGTGCACACCTCTCCGTTGCACCAGCCGGGCACGGGTGACGCGGGCGGCATGAACGTCTACATCGTGGAGCTGGCCAAGCGCCTCGCCGCGATCAACATCGAGGTCGAGATCTTCACCCGGTCCACCACCGGCGGGCTGCCCCCGGCGGTCGACCTGGCTCCCGGCGTCCTGGTCCGCCACGTCGACGCGGGGCCGTACGAAGGCCTGGCCAAGGAGGAGCTGCCCGCCCAGCTCTGCGCCTTCACGCACGGCGTCATGCAGGCGTGGGCCGGCCAGCGCCCCGGCTACTACGACCTGGTCCACTCCCACTACTGGCTCTCCGGCCACGTCGGCTGGCTCGCCACCCAGCGCTGGGGCGTCCCGCTCGTCCACGCCATGCACACCATGGCGAAGGTGAAGAACGCGTCGCTCGCTGAGGGCGACACCCCCGAGCCCGCCGCCCGCGTCATCGGCGAGACCCAGATCGTCAGCGCGGCGGACCGGCTGATCGCGAACACCGCCGAGGAGGCGGACGAGCTCGTCCGCTTCTACGACGCCGATCCCGGGTCCGTCGCCGTCGTCCACCCCGGGGTCAACCTCGATCGCTTCCGCCCCGCCGACGGGCGCGCCGCGGCCCGAGCGCGCCTCGGACTGCCGCAGGACGCCCTGATTCCGCTCTTTGCGGGTCGCATCCAGCCGCTGAAGGCCCCGGATGTGCTGCTGCGCGCGGTCGCCGCCCTGCTGGACCATGACCCCTCGCTGCGCACCCGGATGGTCGTACCGGTCGTCGGCGGGCCGAGCGGCAGCGGGCTCGCCAAGCCGGAGGGGCTGCAGAAGCTGGCGGCACGGCTGGGCATCGCCGATGTCGTACGGTTCCACCCGCCGGTCGGGCAGGACCGGCTCGCCGACTGGTTCCGGGCCGCGTCCGTGCTGGTCATGCCCTCGTACAGCGAGTCCTTCGGCCTGGTCGCCATCGAGGCCCAGGCGGCGGGCACCCCCGTCGTCGCGGCGGCCGTGGGCGGCCTTCCGGTGGCGGTGCGGGACGGGGTCAGCGGCTTTCTGATACCCGGGCACGACCCACAGGCGTACGCGCGGGCGCTCGCCCGGTTCGCCGAAGCGCCGGAACTGGTCGCCCGGATGGGGACCGCCGCCGCCGCGCACGCCCAGGGCTTCGGCTGGGACACCGCCGCCTCCGCGACCGCCGACGTGTACACGGCAGCGATGCAGGAACATCGCCGTCGCGTACGCTCGCACCATGGCTGACGTACCCGATCGAGCGGTGACGACGCAGGTCGCGCAGGTCGCGCAGATCATCGAGGCGACCTTGAAGGACGCCGGGCTCGAATGGGAGAGCCCCGAGTCCGGCAGCTACGTCGTCAAGCTCCCCGGCACACGGAAGCTGTCCACCACCTGCTCGCTACGGGTCGGCAAGCACTCGCTCTCCCTCAACGCCTTCGTCGTCCGCCACCCGGACGAGAACGACGCGGCGGTCCATCGGTGGCTTCTGGAGCGCAACCTCCGTCTCTTCGGCGTGAGTTACGCGATCGACCAGCTGGGCGACATCTACCTGGTCGGCAAGCTGCCGCTCTCCGTGGTCACCCCGCAGGAGCTGGACCGGCTGCTCGGTACGGTCCTGGAGGCGGCCGACGGCTCGTTCAACACCCTGCTGGAGCTGGGCTTCGCGAGCGCGATCCGCAAGGAGTACGCGTGGCGGGTGTCGCGCGGCGAGTCCACTCGGAACCTGGACGCGTTCACACATCTGACCCAGCGCTCCGAACGCTGACCCGCTGACCTTCCTGGGCGGCTCGACCGACTCGGCCGAGCGGCCCGCCCCGGTGGCTCGATCAGCCGACCGTACCGGCCGACCGGAACGACCGGGCTGGGCCGACGTCCTCCCGGACTTCACCGGAGAGCTGCACACCCGCCTGGAGGCGTACGTCGCACCGGAAGCGGTCCGGCCGCCGAACCTCCACGACGCCCAGCGCGCCGTCCGTCTCTGAGAACCTGTCGGGTGGCCTCTGATCGGGCGGCTCGTCCGCTCTCCGATCGAAGGCCACCCGAGAAGGCTCTGAGCCGGTGCGGGCGCTGCGGGTCGGCGGTCAGTCCCTCGTCCGCAGCGCCGCCTCCACATCCTCCAGCGCCGACACGAGCTGCGGACCGACGTCCTTCCACGTCCGGTCCAGCTGCTCCCGCGGAACGCGGCGCGGGACGGTCTCCACCAGCATGATCAGGTAGAGGTAGCAGCGGTAGAGCGCCAGTCGCAGCCGCACGGACGCGTCGAACGCGATTTCGCGCCCGTCGCCCTCCGCGTACCCGGCGAGGAAGTCCACGTCCTCCTCCATGTTCCCGAACAGTGCGAGCGATACGAAGTCGGCGACCGGGTCGCCCCAGAACATCCGCTCCCCGTCGATGATTCCGCCGATGGTGCGCGCGCCGGGTTCCCCGTCGACGAGAAGGTTGCCCTGCCACAGGTCGAAGTGGACCAGGGCGGGCCGGGTGACGTCGTCGAGCACGGGCGACGCGGCGGCGAGCAGCGCGCGGATACCGGCCGTCGGGCGCGGCAGCCGGGCGCGGTAGGTGTCGGCGTCGGCGAGGACGGCGTCGGTCATGGCGGTGAACGCCTGCCGCCAGGTCGGGGCGAGCGGACCCACGGCCCGTCCCGGATAGCCGAAGCCGTCGGACCCCGTGACGGAGTGCAGCCGGGCGACGCTCCGCCCCAGGTCGCCGCGGAGCCGACGCCCTTCCGCGGCGGACAGGGAGTCGGGGGTGAACTCGTTCCAGGGCCGGCCCGGACAGGCCGACATGATCACGTACGGGCCGGTCGGGGCGTTTGGGTCGAGCTCGCTGTGCAGGACGCGGGGGATGACCGTCGACCCGGCCGCCCGGGTGTAGAACTCGACCTCGTTGACCAGGAGATCGCGCTCGTAACTCATCAAGGTTCCGGCCGTCGCGGGCGGCGGTGTCTTCACCACCCAGTCGTCGCCGTCGGTGAGAGTCACACGAGTGACTGCGTTGAACGTGCCTCCGGCGAGGGGCGTCCGTGCGGCTATCCGGTCCGCAGTCACGCCAACTGAGCTGAGGACGGCCGAGGTTGAGTCATCTGTCAACATGTGCGGAATTGCCCCTCTGTGTTGCGGTCCGGTGGAGGTCGCGGCGGCCCGGGGCGCCTTCACGGGATGATCACGGCGCCGTCACGATCGCATCCCGTGCCCCCTTTGATTGATCATCAAACCAACTCCCGCTCATAGGGTGAGCAAAACCCGAAGAATCAGCTCAGAGATACGGATCCCCGGACCATGCGACGCACCGTCATACGCCGTACCGCCGTTGCCGCCAGCACGGTGTGCCTGGCCCTGCTCGCCACAGCCTGCGGCGGCGGATCGGACTCCGGTTCCGGGGCCGGCGACAAGGGTGCGGACGCCAAGGGCAAGGACGCCGCCGCGAAGCAAGCCGCCAAGGCGCTGACCGCCGCCGAGCTGGAGAAGGCCGCGCTGGCCCAGGGTGACGTCAAGGGACACAAGATCTCCAAGGCCGCGGCCAAGGATGTGGTCTTGGTCGACGACATCAAGGTCGCGAAGGAGGTCTGCGCTCCGCTGGCCGACGCGCTGATGGGCGCGCAGGTGGGTGAGCCCGGCGCGTTCACCAAGCGGACGGTGGTCAGCGAGCCCAAGAAGGGCAGCATGGACAAGCAGGGCACGGACGCCGAGGGTGCGTTCAAGGCGGCGTTCGACATCACGACGACGCAGCTCGCCCTCGGTTCGTACGACGGCAAGGGCGCGGAGGAATCGGTTGCCGCGCTGCGCACCGCCGCCACCGAGTGCGCGGGCGGGTTCGACTTCACGGCGGCCGGCGAGAAGCAGAAGGTCAGCAAGATCACCGAGGAGAAGGTCAAGGGCGGCGAGGACGCGGCCGCCTGGACGGTCCAGCTGGAACAGGACGGGGAGAAGGTCCAGCTGAAGCTCGTGGCACTGCGCCAGGGCCCGTCGTTCGCCTCGTTCTCCTCGATGAACCTGGCCGCGATGGGCGGTGGCGGCGACTTCGAGCTGCCGACCGCGGTGGTCGAGGCGCAGGCCGCGAAGCTGGCGTAACGACCTGGTGCACGATGGGGAGCCGGGAGCCCGCTCGCTGTCGTGCACCAGGTCGTAAGGGCGGGCGGGGTGCCGTGCTCGCGGGACGGGTACGGCACCCCGGCCATGGTGGGTACTCGTACTCATGAGCGATGCTCGCCTACTCGTGAGCGATGCTCGCCCTCCGGGCAGGCTGGTCGTACCAGTCGTACCAGTCGTACCAGTCGTACCAGTCGTGCCAGTCGTTCCGAGGGAGTCGAGCATGCGCATGACCAGTCGACGTGACCACGCCGTACGCACGAGCGGCGGACGCCGAACGGGCCGGATCGCGGTCGGCCTGGCGCTGGTCCCCGTGACCCTGGCCGTGCTGACCACGGGCTGCTCGCTCCAGGACGCCATCTGCGGCGGCGATGAGTACCCGGTCCTGGCCGTCGGGAGCGCCGGGCGCGCGTGCGTGCCCAAGGGCGAGGAGCCGCCGAAGGGATACGCCCGCTACCCGAAGGGCAAGGTTCCCGAGCACGTGGGCGACAAGTGGGACAAGTACTGGGAGACCCACAGCCTGGACGAGAACGGCAGGATCGTCGACCTCCCCGCCGAACCCGGAGAGTGAGACCGGGCGGGCACCCCGGGCTCCGAGGGGCGGGCGGAGGCGCGTGGACGGCTGAGTGCCGTGCCTGTCCGCCGGGTGGTCCGTTCATGGGTGAGCGTCGCGCGGCCCGGCCCGCGATCCGTTCGTGGGCGAGCGTCGCGCGTGTCCGTCCGGCGGTCCGTTCGTGAGGGGCCTCGGTCCTTGTCCTCCCGGTGCCGTCAGGGCAGCGGGACGAGTCGGACCACGGTGACGATCAGGACGGTCCCGGAGACGTAATAGAGCACGATGGCCCCGGCGACCGTCGCCTCGCGGCGGTCGCGCTCGCTCTTGACGGCCGACGACCCGTGCCCGTACGGGTCCAGACCCAGAGTGCGGGCCATCTCGTCCCGGAAGGTCTCGCCGTCGCGCATCTTGGCCAGGGAGTCGTCGGCGGGCGGGGCGTAGGAGATACGGAAGCTCAAGCGACCGTCCGCCTTTCGGCCTCGTCCTGCGCCAGCCGGTCCAGGATCTTCTCGGCCTCCGGATCGGGTACGGCCTCCAGCATCCAATGCCGCATCACCGCCTGGATCTCGCTGACACCGGCGTCGTTGATGGCGCGGTCGAACTCCTCGCGTCTGTCCTCGGGCAGGGTGGCCCGGATGTCCGGAATGCTGTTGGGCACGTCGACTTCGGCGCCACCGACGTAGGTCTTCAGGGGCTCGCCCATGGTTGCTCTCCCCGCTCTCCTTGCTCTCCGCACGGCCCGTCAGGTCGGCTCCGTCCTTGCACGGTCCGGTACTTGGGCCACGTTAGCGCCAGGGCCCGCGACGGACGAGGAACCCGCACGGTACGTTCGCTCCGTGACAGGTACATCGTGGGACATATTGCTGATCGGTGGAGCGTCCGGCATCGGCAAGAGCCGGCTCGCTGCCCAACTCGCGGATGAGGCGGAAGGGTTCGTGGTCGAGTTCGACGACGTCGTCAGCGCCGTCGAGGCCATGACGACAGCTCAACACCACCCCGCCCTTCACCACTTCGCCGACATTCCCGACACCGGGCGGCTCACCGTGGAGCAGGTGCTGAACCTTCAGATCGCCACCGCCCTGGCTCTGGAGCCCGCGGTGCTCGGCGTCGTACGCAACCGCCTGACCGTCGGCGTGGCCGCCCTGGTCGAGGGCGACTACCTCACCCCGGCGGCGGCCGTGGAAGCGATCCGCGAGGGGCGGGCGGCCGGTCGCCGTGTGCGGGCGGTGTTCCTGCACGAGGAGGACCCGGACCGGATCACCGCCAACTACGCGGCGCGGGAGCCCGAGTGCGGGGAGCAGGCGCATCGGGCCCGCGTCAGTGCGGCGTACTCGCGATGGCTTGCCGATCAGGCGTCCCTGCACGCGTTGCCGGTGGTCGCGTGCCGCCCGTGGGACACGCTGGCGGCGCGTATCGGGTCGGCCCTCGGGGAGAGGGAGGACCGGTACGGGCCGGCGGAGGTTCCTGGCGCTTGAGCCGGCGTGGAGTCGGGGGCGCTGGAAACGCGGAGTCGTCGACCGTTCGCGGGCCACGGGGCGTGGCTGACGCTTCAGTGGTCAGCACCGGCGAGTCCGGTGACGGCTGGCTCCGGCCGATGTCCTCGTACTCCCGCGACCCACGTTCCCGGCCGGATGGAGATCATTTCCCAGGTGCCGTTCAACGTCCGGACGCTCACCCGCGCCGGGCTGCTCGTCCGGAGCGGCCCGGCGGAGGAGGCCGTCGTCGTCCTGAACCGACTGCCACGGTGAGCTGTCCGTGGCAGGAGTGCCGGATCAGCCGGTCAGGGTGTCCTTCAGCCATGGGGCGATCACGGCCATCGCCTCGCCGAAGCGCGAGATGGCGCAGTGGCCGGTGTCCGGGATCAGTTCGACCCGGGTGTCCCGGCGGCCCTCGAACACCAGGGTGTCGCCCAGTGGGACGTGGACGTCCTCAGTGCCGTTGACCACGAGCATCGGCCCATTGGCGTCCTGGTCCAGCAGCGGGCGCAGGTCGAAGGCCGCGAAGGCCTCCTCGCGCTCGGCCGTGCTCGGCATGGCGTCGAAGCCCAGGGCGTTGCCGACGATGCCGTCCATGCCGAAGGCGAAGCCGCGGCCCGGAGCGAAGGAGCGCTCCACCGGGCCGCCGAGCACCACCGAGGCGTCCACCGCTCCGGTCAGTCCGCTCCGGGCGGAGTAGTAACCGCCCATCGAGATGCCGAAGTGGCCGACCTTCCCGTTGCCGGCCGCGCGGGCGAAGGAGACCAGTCCGGCGATCACCTCGGCCCCGCCGTCAGGGGTCATCGGCAGGTGGGCGGTCTCGCCGGTGCCGGCGAGGTCGAACAGCAGGAGTCGTGCCGGCAGGGCGAACGCGAGCTGCTCCCACATGCCGTGCAGGTCGGTCTTCCAGGAGTCCACGCCTCCGCTGGCCAGCACGACCGGCGCGTCGGCGGACAGGCCGGGGGCGGCCATCAGGTGGATCGGCAGGGTGGCGTCGCCGCCGCGGTACGGGACGGTGAGCGCGCGCCGCTCGAACTCCACCGGGAAGCCGGGGGCAGCGAGGACGTACTGCTCGACCTGGCGGGCGAGCGCGGTTCGCTTCGGGTCGTCGGCAAGCGAGGGGAACTTGGCCCAGCCGTACGCCTGCGCCGACAGGCGGTGGCGCCCGGCCTCGGCGTGCCGGGCGGCGAGGGCGGACCACTCGTACACCCAGCTACCGGGCCGGTCGGGCCACATCTCGGTGACGGCGGCGCGGACCGCGTCCACCTCGTCGGCGGGGAGGCCGAGGGTCATCTGCGGGTAGCGCTCGACGAACAGCTCCTGCGGGTCCAGAGGCCAGGTGAAAGACATGGTGGTACCTCCTGCTGCACTTAAAGCCGTAACTCTTGCATTAGCGACTATGTGCCCGGGCGGCGCTTAATGCAAGTCGCCTGCGTTAAGGTGGTGGTCGAGGTGATCGACACATGACCGAGGAAGAATCGGAGCCGATCCGCCGCCGCCCCGGCGGCCGCACCGCGCGCATCCGCCAGGCCGTTCTGGCGGCCACCATGGAAGTGCTGGCCGAGGAGGGCATCGCCCGACTCAGCATCGCCGGGGTCGCGGCCCGTGCAGGAGTCAACGAGACCACGGTGTACCGGCGTTGGGGCAGCCGGGAGAAGCTCGTGCTGGACGCCATGCTGGCCGGAAGCGACGAGGGCATCCCCGTCCCCGACACCGGAGCAGTCCGCACCGACCTGGCCGCCTTCGCCCGCGCGCTGGCCGGGTACCTCGCCACCCCGACCGGCCGCGCCATCGCCCGGGCGGCCTCGCTCAGCTCCGACGACCCCGACCTCGCCGAGGCATGGCAGACCTTCTGGCAGTCCCGCCTCGATCAGGCCGGCGCCATCGTCAGCCGGGCCGTTGAACGGAGGGAACTCCCGACGGACACCGACACGGCCCTGGCGCTGGAGCTGCTCTGCTCCCCGCTCCAGACTCGCTCCCTGCTCGGCCACCGCCCGATCGAGCCGGACCTGCCGGAGCGCTTGACGGACATGGTGCTGGACGGCCTGAGGAGAGGAGCCAAGGACTGACCCTCGGGCCCCGGGGCCTACTCGACCATGCCGACCGCGTCCGCGTACGCGTGAGCGCGGCGACCGACGTCGCGACCATCTCCGTCGGCATCCTGGGCGACGGCACCGACCCGGGAGTGGCCAGGATGGCCGCGGTCTACCGCCGAACACCCCGGCATCGACATCCGCATCCGCGACACCGACCTGACCGACCCGACGTGCGGGCTGCGCGCCGGACTGGTCGACGTCGCCCTCACCCGGGCACCGTTCGACGAGACCGCCCTGACGGTGCGCGCTGCGGGCCGATCCGGTCGGCGTGGTCCTGCGCGCCGACGACCCGCTGGCCCGCCGCGACCGGCTGCGGCTGGCCGAACTGAGCGACCGCCGCTGGTTCCAGTTCCGGAGAACCCGCAGGCGGGGGGGCTTAGCTTGGCTTTAAACCCCACCAAGATCATTTCTTGGTGGGGTTTGTCGTTCGCCTGACAGCTGGGCGGCCTCTGCTTGATCATGTGTTTCCGCCA
>NZ_JBIBYR010000027.1:0-93697 GCF_043083485.1 Streptomyces sp. NPDC014727
CACCGTCAGATCATCGGCGAAATGCCGGTCACCCGTGGCGTCGGGCACGTACTTCACACAGACAACGATCCTCAAGCTCACGCCGGCTCTCCTACCTGGGTGTGGGTCGTAAGGACGACCATATGGCACTCAGTACCCTCTGTAAAGGAACCTGGTGCCAAAAAGGGCTCTCCGGTGCTACGTTCCCCGCATGACTGACGCACGCAGACCACCGAAGAAGGCCCCCATGCGGGAGGTGCTCGCCGAGGCGGCCTTCGCACTCTTCCTGGAGCGGGGATTCGAACAGACCACGGTGGACGACATCGTGGCGCGGGCCGGGGTCGGGCGCCGTTCGTTCTTCCGGTACTTCCCCTCCAAGGAGGACGCCGTCTTCCCGGATCACGAGCGCTGCCTCGCCGACATGACCGCGTTCCTCGCGACGGTCGGTGACGTGGATCCGGTCGACGCGGTGTGCGACGCGGCCCGGCTCGTGCTGCGGATGTACTCCGCCAACCCGGAGTTCTCCGTCCAGCGCTACCGGCTCACCCGGGAGGTGCCCGGACTGCGCACGTACGAGCTGTCCGTGGTGCGCCGGTACGAGCAGACGCTGGCCGGTCATCTCCGCGGCCGGTACGGCGAGTCGGGGGACGGTGCGCTGCGGGCCGAGGTGATAGCCGCCTCCGTGGTCGCCGCACACAACAACGGGCTGCGGACCTGGCTGCGTTCGGGCGGCGAGGGAGACGCCGAGGCCGCGGTCGACCATGCCCTCGGACTGGTGCGCCAGGTGTGGGGGAGTGCGGCCGCCGCGGGCGCGTCCATGCCGTCGTCCGAAGGTGACGTGGTGGTCATGGTTGCCGCGAAGGGCGCTCCGATGTGGCGCGTCGTGCAGCAGGTCGAGGCCGCCATCGGCCAGGGGTGATACCCGGGCGCACCGTGATCTGGCACTGAGTGCCTTTACGTATCGACACTCAGTGCCCTATGGTGCGGACGCGTCGACGCGCAGCCGCGGCGCATCCGAGCCGAGCGCAGGGGGTCGAAACGTGTCCCAGTCATCAAGTGGCACCGTGCAGACGGTGCATGAGAAGGCCGGCCTGAACTACCACCGCTGCCGCTGGTGCGGCACCGCCTCCTTCCGGAGGCTGCTGTGTCCGGTGTGCGCGTCAAGTGATCTGAAGCCCGAACACAGCGCCGGACTGGGTGTCGTGGTGAGGTCCGGTGTCGTGCACCGCTACACGGAGGCGGCGCGCAACGAGTCCCTCGTCCGGCTCCCCGAGGGCTTTGTGTTCCGCTGCAGAGTCGTCGGCGCCGCACCGCATCTGGTGTCGGTCGGCGCGCAAGTGCGCCCGGTCGCCGGCGACGGTCCGGAGGCGGGAGAGGTCGTCTTCGAGCTTTGCGAACCGCCCCGGCGCGACGACTGGTTCTGAGTCGCCGTTCGTCGGTCTGCGGGGCATCGCGGCCATGAACTGCGACGGTGCCGACGTCCGTCGTCGCCCGGGTGCCCCGAACAGCCGCTTTCCGATGGGCCGTTGTCCGCTCTGCGCCGACCGGTGCCGCACGGAGGTGCAGGACCTGAGTGAACTGCCCGGCAGCCGAAAGGTTTCCCGCCGTCTCGTCGAGGACGACGGCACCGCCCTCCCCGGTGCGGCCGGCCGATGCCCGTACATTCGTTCCGGGCCGGCCCCGGCCCGGGACCCCTTCGAAGAACTCCAGAACCTCGCACGCCGCAGCAAGGAGCCGCATCCGTGTTCACCACCCGGCCCACTCTGCAGGGCACGTTCGGCATGGTGTCCTCGACCCACTGGCTCGCCTCGCAGTCCGCGATGGCCGTCCTGGAGGACGGCGGCAACGCGTACGACGCAGCCGTCGCCGCCGGGTTCGTCCTGCATGTCGTCGAACCCCACCTCAACGGGCCGGCCGGTGAGGTGCCGATGATCCTGGCGCCGAAGGACGGCGAGGTGCAGGTGCTGTGCGGCCAGGGTCCGGCCCCCGCCGGCGCCACCGTCGCGCACTACCGCTCCCTCGGCCTCGACCTGGTCCCCGGCACCGGACCGCTCGCCGCGGCCGTGCCGGGTGCCTTCGACGCCTGGATGCTGCTGCTGCGCGACCACGGCACCAAGTCCGTCGCCGAGTTGCTGCGCTACGCGATCGGATACGCCGAGGACGGCCACGCCCCCGTCGAGCGGGTCGGTCAGACCGTCGAGACCGTCCGCGAACTCTTCGAGACCGAGTGGCAGTCCTCCGCCGACGTGTACCTGCCCGGTGGCAGGTCGCCGCAGCCGGGCGAGCTGTTCCGCAACCCCGCACTCGCCGCCACCTGGCGCCGGCTGATCGCCGAGGCGGAGAAGACCGGCGGCGAGGGCCGCATCGCCCGGATCGACGCCGCGCGCAAGATCTGGAGTGAGGGCTTCGTCGCCGAGGCCCTGGTCCGCCAGGCCGCCCGCCCCACCATGGACTCCAGCGGCTCCCGTCACACCGGCACCCTCACCGCCGGCGACCTGGCCGGCTGGTCCGCGTCCTACGAGGCGCCCGCCACGTACGACTGGAACGGCTGGACGCTCGCCAAGGCGGGCGGCTGGAGCCAGGGCCCCGCCTTCCTCCAGCAGCTCGCGCTGCTCCCCGCCGAGCTGCCGCGGTACGGCTCCGCCGAATACGTCCACCTGCTCATCGAGGGCTGCAAGCTCGCGATGGCCGACCGCGAGGCCTGGTACGGCGACGCGGGCGAGGTCCCCCTCGACACGCTGCTCTCCGAGCCCTACAACGCCGAACGCCGTGCCCTCATCGGCGACCAAGCCTCGCGCGAACTGCGGCCGGGCAGCCCGGACGGCCGCACCCCCGTCCTCAGCGGACACGCCCACGCCGTCGCCGTCGGCGCAGCCGGTTTCGACGCCCTGGGCATCCCGACGGCGGGCGTCGGTGAACCGACGGTGGCGAAGAACGGTTCCGGGGCCGGGGAGCCGGCCGTGATGAAGACCCGCGCCGGAATCGGGGAGCCGGCCGTGATGAAGACCCGCGCCGGAATCGGGGAGCCGGCCGTCGACGCCGACGGTACGACCCGTGGCGACACCTGCCATGTCGACGTGGTCGACCGCTGGGGCAACATGGTCTCCGCCACCCCCAGCGGCGGCTGGCTGCAGTCCAACCCGGTCGTGCCGGAGCTCGGCTTCCCGCTCGGCACCCGCCTGCAGATGGCCTGGCTCGACGAGGGCCTGCCGAACTCCCTCACCCCCGGACGGCGCCCCCGCACCACCCTCACCCCGTCCCTCGCCCTGCGCGACGGTGTCCCGGTCATGGCGTTCGGCACCCCCGGCGGCGACCAGCAGGACCAGTGGCAGGTCCACTTCTTCCTGGCGGTCGCCCTGCGCGCCGAGGTCCGCGGCGGCCTCGACCTCCAGGGCGCCGTCGACGCCCCGAACTGGCACAACGACAGCTTCCCCGGCTCCTTCTTCCCGCGCGTGATGCGGCCCGGCAGCGTCACCGTCGAGGAGCGCATGGACCCGGAGGTCGTCGCGGAGCTGCGCCGCCGCGGCCACGACGTCACCGTGGGCGACCCCTGGTCCGAGGGCCGGATGTGTGCCGTGGCCCGCGACCCCGGGACGGGACTGCTCTCCGCGGCCGCGAACCCGCGCGGTATGCAGGGATACGCCGTCGGACGCTGACCGGTCACCTTCCCGCAATGACCAGGTCATCGGCCTCTCGGAAGGCCGTGCTTAGCTGGGGTCGTGATCGATGACTTTCTCGCTGAGAACACCTGGGACGCCGGACGCCGGATTGAGGTCGAGGCCGCGGTCCGCGCAGCGGCCGCCGCCGAGATCATGCCGCGCTACCGGCAGCTCGCCGCGCACGAGATCGTCGAGAAGAGCGGCCCGCACGACCTCGTCACCACTGCCGACCGCCTCGCCGAGGAACACCTCACCATGTCCCTGACCCGGCTCCTGCCCGGCTCGGTGGTCGTCGGCGAGGAGGCGGTCCACGCAGATCCGAAGGTGTACGACGCCTTGGGCGGCGACGCACCGGTGTGGATCGTCGACCCCGTCGACGGCACCCGCCAGTTCGTCCGGGGCGAACCGGGCTTCTGCACGCTGGTCGCCCTCGCCCACCGTGGCGAACTCCTCGCCTCCTGGACGTACGCGGCGGCACTCGACGACATGGCGGTCGCGATCCGCGGCCGCGGCGCCACGCTCAACGGCAAGCCGATCCGTTCCGGCTCGCCCGCGCCCGGCGCCGTTCTGCGCGTGGCCATGTCGCACCCCGACTACACCACGGATGAGCAGAAGCGTGCCCTGCTCGGCCTGGGCGCCGACGGCGTCGACGCCCGCCCCTGCGGTTCGGCCGGTCTCGAATACCTCGCCGTCGCGCGCGGTGACCAGGACGCGGTCGCCTTCACCTGGGAGTACGCCTGGGACCACGCGGCGGGGCTGCTCCTGGTCACCGAGGCAGGTGGCGCCCAGGCCACGCTCTCCGGCGCCCCGTTCCGCATATCGGGCGGAAACGCCATGCCGTTCACGGCGGCCCGCGACGCGGCGACCGTGGAACGCATCCTTCAGGCGCTGCGCGGCGAAGCCTGACCGGAGCGCGCCCGACCCATGAGCGGGCTTCTCCGTGAACCGGTCGAAGTATCTGCCGGTGACCTCCGACAGGGCCGGGTCGGTGATCAGCCGCACGGTGGGCCGTACGCCCTCCTCGACGGGGACGACCGGCGTCAGCCCGTACTCGCGCACGGCCCTTGTGTCCATCAGGCGGGCCGGGTGCAGGGCATTGACCGTGACCCCGCTGCCCGCCGTCTCGGCTGCGAGATCGAAGGTCGACATGATCATCGCGAGCTTGCTGCGACGGTAGGCCTCAAGCCCCTCGTAGCCGCGCTCCATCATGACGTCGTCGAAGTCGACGGGTGCCTGGCCCATCGAGGCCACGTCGACCACACGTGCGGGCGCGGACGCGGTGAGCAGGGGCAACAGTTCACGCGTCAGCAGCTGGGGCGTCAGTGAATTGACGGCGAAACGGAGTTCATGGCCCTGACGGGTCACTTCGCGGCGGAGCGGAGTGGTGCCGCCGCCGACCGCGGCGTTGTTGACGAGGACATCGAGTCGGGGCTCGGTGTCGCGGATCCGGGCAGCCATGACCCGGACCTGGTCCAGGTCGGCCGGATCGGCGAGACAGGTGCGCACGACTGCCCCGGCCCCGGTCCGTGCCGCCCGCACCTCGGCGGCGGCCTCGTCCAGCCGCGCGCGGTCCCTGCCGTGCAGCAGCAGCGTCGCACCCCGGCCGGCCAGCCGCGCGCCTGCCTGGTCACTCCTCAGGCCATGGCGGCGGTGCTGAAGCACCTGGAGGAACGCGGTCTGGTGGTCCGCTCGGCACACCAGTGGCACCAGAAGATGCTGGAGACCCGCCTCACCGAAGCGGGCCGTGAAACACTCCGGCTCGCCGACGAGCAGGCGGCACGGATCGAACGCCGTCTGTCCGACGAGTTCACTCCGCAGGAACGGGAAGACCTGCGGGGTCTGCTCGCCCGCTGTCTCACGGCCATCCAGCGGGACTGAGAGGCCGGGGTACGGTCACACCGCGCCGTTGCCGTGCCTGACCAGGCAGAACGGATGCCCCGCCGGGTCCGCGTAGATCCGCCACGGCCGCCCCGACCCGGCGCCGTCGTCGAGGACCGTCGCTCCCGCCGCCACGACCTGGGTCTGCGCCGTGTCCAGATCCCGGACACCGAAGTCCAGATGGAACTGCTGGGGGTGTGCCGGGTCCGGCTATCGAGGCGGCCGGTGGTCCGCCACCCGCTGGAAGGCGAGCACCGGCCCGGCAGCCGTGTGGAGCGTCGCCCACCCGTCACCCACCGCCCACCGCGCGTCCGGCCGATCGACCTCTCCGCCGAGCAGGTGGTGATAGAACCCGGCGAGGCGTACAGGATCGGGGCAGTCGAGCACCACGCACTGCAGTTCGGCGATCATGGCCGGACCCCCGGGTCCTGTTCGCGCGACGCGCGGTGCGGGCAGGGCGGCGAGGAAGGGGTCGGTGTGTTCATCGAGCGGCGACCCTACCCGCGACGTCGCTGTCGGTGCCTCGGAATATCCTGGGTGTCCTGGCCGTCGGCTGACGAAGGAGTCCGAAGGTGCCGTCGATGCTTGATGCCGTCGTCGTGGGGGCGGGGCCCAACGGACTGACCGCCGCGGCGGAACTGGCCCGCCGTGGCTTTGCCGTGGAGGTCTTCGAAGCAGCCGGGACGGTCGGGGGCGGTGCCCGCACCGAAGAGCTCACCCTCCCCGGCTTCCGTCACGACCCCTGTTCCGCGGTCCACCCGCTGGGCATCGGCTCGCCCGCGTTCGCCGCGATGCCGCTCGCCCGCCACGGCCTGGAGTGGCTGCACCCCGAGCTGGCGCTCGCCCACCCCTTTCCGGACGGCTCGGCCGCCGTGCTCACCGGGTCGGTGGGGGAGAGCGCCATGTCGCTGGGCGCTCAGGACGCGGGCGCCTACCGCAGGCTCGTCGCCCCGTTCCTCGGCCACTGGGACACTCTCGCCGAGGACTTCCTGCGCACTCCGTGGGACGGGCTGCCCCGTGACCCGTACCGCTGGGTGCGCTTCGGGCTCGACGCGCTCCAGCCCGCGACGCTGCTCTCCCGCCGCTTCCGCGGCGCGAAGGCACGCGGCCTGATCGCCGGGCTCGCCGCCCATGCCATAGCCCCCGTCGGCGGCGTGGCCACCGGAGGGATCGCCCTGCTGTTCGCCCTCGCCGCGCACGAGAAGGGCTGGCCGGTGCCGCGCGGTGGGTCGCAGGCCATCTCCGACGCCCTTGCCTCGTACATACGCGAACAGGGCGGCGCGATCCGAACCGGTACGGAGGTCAAGCGCCTCGACGAGCTCCCGCCCGCCCGCGCCTACGTCTTCGACACCTCGCCGACGGCACTCGCCCGTATCGCGGGGCTGGGCAACGCCTATCGCGGCTATCGGTACGGCGCGTCCTGTTTCAAGATCGACTACGCGCTCTCGGGCCCCGTCCCCTGGACCGCGGAGGAGGCCCGCCGGGCCGGAACGGTCCACGTCGGCCCCACGGCCGGTGAGATCGACGCCGCGCTGAGCGCCGCGGTGGCCGGCCGCGACCCCAGTGTCCCGTTCCTGATCACCGCTCAGCCCAGCCTGGTCGATCCGTCCCGCGCGCCCGAGGGCCGTCATGTCTTCTGGGCCTACGGACATGTCCCGGCAGGCTGGGAGGGCGATGCCACCGACGTCATCGAGCGGCAGCTGGAGCGCTTCGCTCCCGGCTTCCGCGACCTGGTGCTCGCCCGAGCGGTCGCGGGGCCGCCCCAACTGGCCCTGCGCAACGCCAATTACGTCGGCGGCGACATCGCGTGCGGAGCGTTCGCCGGGCTCCAGTCGGTGATCCGGCCGAAGCTCGCACGCGTGCCGTACGCGACCGCGCACCCGGCGGTGTTCCTGTGCTCCTCGGCCACTCCGCCCGGCCCGGGGGTGCACGGCATGTCCGGCCATCACGCGGCGAAGGCGGTCTGGAGGCGCCTGCGGGCGGCCTGAGCGTCGCAGGGGGCCGGGTCTTCACAGCGCCGGGGCCGCCGTCCGGGGCGACCGGGTGGCGGCCCACCGGAGTCGCGAGCCGTCCAGGGACGGGGCAACTCCGCCGGGCCTCCCTTCCAGCCGCCTGCGACCCCGGGCGTGTCCATTCCGGAATCACAGCAGGCGCCATATGTGGTGACGGGCCCCGCAAGCACGGCGATGTGGTTCGCGGAACCGCTGGGCACTCCGAACCCTCCCGGCCCTGGATCACGCGCCCTGAAAGTCACTTTCGGCGCACCTGATCCCTCCCTGCGGATGTCGCAGCCGCACATGGCCGTTCCCGCGCTGCTCGGTGCCGCCGAAGCCGATCCGCTCCGCGCGGCTCTGGACGCGGTCTACGCAGCCGTGGCCACGTACGGCGAGGACTACCCGGCACTCCTTCAGGACATCTGGTCCGTGTGCGCCGGACCTACGTGATCGTCACCTACGTGATCGTCACCGGCGTGATCTTGGGCCGGGGCGAGTCGGTTGGACGCCGCGCGCGTCCGATGGACGGGGCAGGCCGGCCGGACGTACGCGGCGTGCGTGGTCACCGGTGGGCGTAGGGCAGCAGGGCCATCTCGCGGGCGTTCCTGATCGCCCGTGCGAGCTGCCGCTGCTGCTGGGCGGTCACCCGGGTCACGCGACGGCTGCGGATCTTGCCTCGGTCCGAGATGAACTTCCGCAGCAGGTCGGTGTTCTTGTAGTCGATGTAGGTGATCCCGGCCGTGTCCAGCGGATTGGGGCGGGACTTCAGCGGCTTGTGCGGGTCGGCGCGTCGTGCCATGTGCATTCCTTGGGGGATTGATTCGCGAGAAGAGCGGCCGAAGAGCCGCACGGTGAAAGGTGGTCAGGAGACCGGGTCGAGGAGCGAGTCGAAGGGCGCCGGAAGCCGCTTCCAGGCCTCGGGTCCCGCGGCGTATTCGGTGTCGGTGAGTAGACAGGATTCGAGGAGTCGGGCCAGCCCGTCGCGGTCGAGGCCGGGGGAGGTGAAGACGAGGTGCTGGCAGCGGTCGCCGTGCTCGGGGTCCCAGTCGAGTGACGCCGCCGCCCTGCGCATCGGGGGCACCAGGTCCCAGGCCGCGTCCGGCAGGGAGGCCAGCCACGGTCCGGCGTTCTCCACGCAGAGCGCACCACCGGCGGCGTCCCAGGCCAGCAAGGTGTCGGGACGGTCGGCGAGCCAGAACCGGCCACGGCTGCGTGCGGCCGCGCAGCACAGATCCTCCAGCGCCTGGTAGAGCCGTTCGGGGTGGAAGGGACGGCGGCGACGCCAGACGAGCGTGGCGACCCCGGCCTCGTCCGCCTCCTGCGGCAACAGGGCGCAGGCGGGGTGCTGGGCCGCAGCCGCCGTCTCCACGTCGAAGCCGGCGAAGGCCAGTTGGCCGAGTTCGCCCGAACCGGCGGGCACCTGGCGCGCGGTGGGGTGGAGCTGGGTGAGCAGCGCGCGCTCCTCGTCGTCGGCCGCTTCGCCGTCGACGAGAGCGAGCACGGGCGCGTACTCCAGCTGTCGCGCCCAGGTGTCACCCACGGTCCGCTGGTCGGTGGTGGCGGCGGCGAGCCCCGCCTCGGCCAGATCGTCGCCGTTCCCCAGGCAGGGCAGCACGAGCGCGGGGTCGACGGCGGTCATGACATTGGTGAGTTCCAGTACGTGACCGCCGTGCGCGACGACGACCTCGGCCATCGCCCTGGGCTCGACGGAGTCCCACAGCTCGACGATCGCCAACTTGGCCGTACCGCTGTCGGCCAGCCGCTCCAGCTCGGGGACCAGGTCCTCGCGCAGCGCGCAGCAGGCGCAGTCGTTGACGAGCGGGGCGTCACCGCGGGACAGCTCGCCCGACGCGTCCCGCACGAGGCGCCGCACGACGCCTTCGGTGGCGGTGGCCAGATCGTGGTGGAGGGCGACGCTGCCGGGGACGGTACGCAGCAGTCCCTCCACGACCTCCTTGCGGGCGTCGGAGTGGAGTCCGCCCACGATCACGACGGGCAACCGGGACCGGTCCCGCATCAGTTCGCCCCGCGGCGGCCGTAGCGGCGCTCGAACCGCTCGACGCGGCCGGCGGTGTCCAGCACGCGGGCGGTACCCGTGTAGAAGGGGTGGCTCGCGGAGGAGATCTCGACATCGACGACGGGGTAGGTGTTGCCGTCCTCCCACTCGACGGTCTTGTCGCTGGTCGCGGTGGAACGGGTGAGGAAGGCGGAGTCGGCGGCCTTGTCGCGGAAGACGACGGGACCGTACGCGGGATGGATGTCGGGCTTCATGAGGTGTCCTTCTGGTTCGGGCGGGGGATCGGTCAGCGCTCTTCGCGGAAGTCGACGTGCTTGCGGGCGACCGGGTCGTACTTGCGCAGAACCATGCGCTCGGGATCGTTCCGACGGTTCTTGCGGGTGACGTAGGTGTAGCCGGTCCCGGCGGTGGAGCGGAGCTTGACGACCGGGCGTAGTTCGTTGCGTGCCATGGCGCTACTATATGGCAATGATTTCCATTTCCAATACACGGTTCGCCGTGGAGAGCAGGTGACGTCATGCCCGCCCACTGCCAACTGACCGGCGCCCGGCCGGGGTTCGGCAACCACATCTCCCACTCGCATCGGCGCACCTCGCGTCGGTTCGACCCCAACATCCAGCGCAAGAGGTACTGGTTGCCGAGCGAGGGCCGGAACGTCCGGCTGACGCTCAGCGCCAAGGCGATCAGGACGATCGACGACATCGGGATCGAGGCGGCCGTCGCCCGGATCCGTGCCAGAGGAATGAGGGTCTGATGGCCAAGAAGAGCAAGATCGCGCAGAACGAGAAGCGCAAGGTGATCGTCGAGCGGTACGCCGCCCGTCGCGCCGAGTTGAAGGAGATCGCCCGTCGCCCGTCCTCGACGGATGCCGAGCGCCGCGCCGCCGTGGACGAGCTCCGGCGTCAGCCGCGCGACGCCAGCGCGACCCGGCTGCGAAACCGGGACGGTGTGGACGGGCGGCCGCGCGGACACCTGCGGAAGTTCGGTCTCTCCCGTGTGCGCATGCGTGAGCAGGCCCATGCCGGATTCCTCCCCGGAGTCACCAAGTCCTCCTGGTGAGGCGGCCGTCGGCGGGGCGGCCGGTCGCGATCTCCGGTGGGAGATGTGCGGCCGGCACCTCGTGCTGCCCGTTGGGTCGCTCTTCGCTGTCGTTCCGCGGTGCCGTTCCTGCTTCGGTGGTGAGCCGTGTGAAGGTGTGGACAAGGCAGGGTCCTGGCGATGTGACATGGCGCGACTCTGACGATGTGACATGGCACGGCGTCGAAGGTGTGACATGACGCAGCCCCGGTGGCCGAATCGGCTCACCGGGGCTGCGTGTCTGTGCGGCCGTGGAGCTGTGGTGCTGCGGCCCGTGTCGTACGTACCGGGTCGGGCAGCGCCGTGGCTGCGACCACTGCCCGACCCGGAGTTTTTTTCAGGCCTGCGGTACGCGTTCGGGGTGCTCGTGCTCGCGGGCGGCCGGTCGTGCGTGAAGGACTCAGCCCTCGGGGTGCAGTAGCCCGCGCTCGTAGGCCTTGGCCAGCCGCTGCGGTACGAGATGGGTGGTGCCGTCGATGGTGATCGGCGTCAGCTGCGGCGGCGCGGCCTTCCACTGGGCACGGCGGTGGCGGGTGTTGCTGCGGGACATCTTCCGTTTGGGGACGGCCATGTCGGTCTCCTGGTTCGATGGGCGGCTCCGCAACTTACATGAAAATGGATCCCATTATCAAACTGTGGGTGGCCGCCTTGCCGTCGCGGTTGTGGGTGGTGGACAGCGCCGCGTCGAGCTGGTCGAGGGAGAGCTTGTCCACCGGGTTCTTCTTGTTGACCATGAACCCGACAGAGTCGAGGAAGCCGAAGTGCCGGAAGCTGTCGCCGGACATGGGGATGCTGAGCGGGTCGTAGCCGAAGGCGTCGTGTGGAAACCCTGGATGTCGGTCGGTTCGAGTTCACGCGACACGAAGACGCAGTCGAGCTTGCCCAGCGCGACGGCGGCGGCCGGTGCGGTTGCCGTGCGAGCCGTACGTTTCACCGATGGTCTCCCGGATGTGGGTCCGAAGGGCATCCGGGGAGGAATGCTCCGTACCCGGCTGCCTGTCCTGCGACGGCGACGGGAACGCCAGGGTTGGGTGCCGGGAGGGAGCCGGAAGGGCGCCGTTCATGCTCATTGATCGCCCTTTTGATCATTCTGCTCAGGAGCGATCAGCGCTCCTTCGACTTCATCCGTTTCCATTCGTGTTCATTCGCGAGATGGCATGAATTCGAAGAGTTCCTGGCCGTGGGAGGTTGATGTCGAATTTTCGCCAGCTCGCAGGTGGCCGGTGACCGATCCTTGAACCATGCACACCGACACCGAGCGCTGCGTGCGGGCCGTCCAGTCCAAGGACGCCCGCTTCGACGGCTGGTTCTTCACGGCGGTCCTGACCACCCGTATCTACTGCCGTCCCAGCTGCCCCGTCGTACCGCCCAAGGTCGAGAACATGACCTTCTACCCCAGCGCCGCCGCCTGCCAGCAGGCCGGATTCCGGGCCTGCAAGCGCTGTCGGCCCGACACCACCCCCGGCTCCCCGGAGTGGAACGCGCGCGCCGACTCCGTCGCCCGCGCGATGCGGCTGATCCGGGACGGTGTCGTCGACCGTGAGGGCGTCCCCGGACTCGCGGCCCGGCTCGGCTACTCCGCCCGGCAGATCGAGCGCCAATTGCTCGCCGAGCTGGGCGCCGGACCGCTCGCCCTGGCCCGCGCGCAGCGCGCCCAGACCGCGCGGCTGCTCATCGAGACGACCGGGCTCCCCATGGCCGAGGTCGCCTTCGCCGCCGGGTTCTCCTCGATCCGCACGTTCAACGACACCGTCCGTGAGGTCTTCGCGCTCTCCCCGGGCGAACTGCGCAGCCGTGCCGCCAGATCCACGACACCGTCGCCCACACCCGGCGTGATAGCGCTGCGGCTGCCGTACCGGGCCCCGCTCAACCCCACCAACCTCTTCGGCCACCTCGTCGCGACCGCGGTCCCCGGCGTCGAGGAGTGGCGCGACGGCGCCTACCGTCGCACGCTCACCCTCAGGCACGGACACGGCATCGTCGCCCTCACCCCGCACCCCGACCACATCGGCTGCCGGCTCCTCCTCACCGATCCACGCGATCTCACCCTCGCGATCAGCCGCTGCCGCTGGCTGCTCGACCTGGACGCCGACCCGGTGGCCGTCGACGACCAACTGCGCTCCGATCCATTGCTCGCCCCGCTGGTCGACAAGGCCCCGGGCCGACGGGTGCCGCGTACCGTCGACGGTGCGGAGTTCGCCGTACGGGCGGTGCTCGGCCAACAGGTCTCGACCGCCGCCGCCCGGACCCACGCGGCCCGGCTGGTCACCGCGCACGGCCTCCCGGTCGACGACCCGGAGGGCGGCCTCACCCATCTCTTCCCGACGCCCGAGGCCCTCGCAGGGCTCGACCCCGAACGGCTCGCCCTGCCGCGCAGCCGCCGTACCACCCTCACCACGCTGGTCACCGCACTCACCGACGGCGCGCTGCGGCTCGGCACCGACACCGACTGGGAGAAGGCGAGGGCCGAACTGGCCGCCCTTCCCGGCTTCGGCCCCTGGACCGTCGACGTGATCGCGATGCGGGCGCTCGGCGACCCGGACGCCTTCCTTCCCACCGATCTCGGCATCCGGCGCGCGGCCGAGGAGCTCGGCCTTCCGTCGACGCCCGCGGCGCTCACCGCCCGCGCGGCCGCCTGGCGGCCCTGGCGGGCCTACGCGGTCCAGTATCTTTGGACCGTGGATGATCACCCCATCAACCACCTGCCCGTATAAGCAAGTTGGGAAGTTCACCCATGACCGCGACGCATACGCGCGAGTCGACCCGGCAGCACACGGTCGTCGACAGCCCGTACGGTCCGCTCACCCTCGTCGCCACCGACGGCGTCCTCGCGGGCCTCTACATGACCGACCAGCGGCACCGCCCGCCCGAGGAGACCTTCGGCGACCGGGACCCGCGCCCCTTCACGGAGACGATCCGCCAACTGGGCGCCTACTTCGCCGGGGAACTGCGCGAGTTCGACCTCCCGCTGCATCTGGACGGCACCCCGTTCCAGCGCAGCGTATGGGCGCAGCTCCAGCTGATCCCGTACGGCGAGACCCGCTCGTACGGCGAACTGGCCGAACTCCTCGGCAAACCCGGTGCCTCGCGTGCGGTGGGCCTCGCCAACGGCAAGAACCCGGTGGGCATCATCGTCCCCTGCCACCGGGTCATCGGCGCCTCGGGCAGCCTCACCGGCTACGGCGGCGGGCTCGACCGCAAGCAGCGGCTGCTGGCCTTCGAGAACGGCACGCAGGACTCCACCCCGGCGCTCTTCTGACACCGTCGGCGCGTGACGCCGCCCACGCCGTGTGACGCCGCCCATGCGAAGGAGCGCGAGGACGGGTCCGGAAACGCGAGGACGGGCTCGTAGGACCGAGCCCGTCCGGAAGCCGCTCGGGAGCGGCCCGATGCGGCGAGGACGTCAGCCGATGAAGATCTCCACCAGGGTCCAGATCGCCAGTCCCAGCATGCAGAGCCCGCCGATCCGCTGAACCGTCTTGAGCGGCACCCGCTTCGCGATGAACTGCCCCGCGAGCAGCGCCAGCGCCGAGACGGACATCAGGGCGGCGGCGGACCCGATGGCCGTGGACCAGGTGCCGTTGCTCGCGGCCAGGTTGGCCGTGGTGATCTGGGTGAGGTCGCCCCACTCGCTGATGAAGACAGCCATGAACGCGGTCGAGTAGACCGGCCAGAAGCCGGTCACCGTCTTGATGCCGCCCTCGTCCTCGTCTTCGCCGCCGCCGTTGCGAAGCAGCATGAACGCCCCGAACACGAAGAGGGAAGCCGAGACGAGCTTGACGATCCAGTCGGGGAGCAGTCCGATCAGGCTGCCCGCCCCCACGGCGATGGCGACGTGCACGATGAACGCGGACGACGTACCGAACCAGACGTACAGCGGACGCATGCGGGTGCCCATGGCAAGCGACGCGAACATCGTCTTGTCGGGGAGTTCCGCGAGAAAGATCAGCCCGAAGGCGGTGAAGATCGCCAGGGGGTCGAGGTGCATTCCGGGTGGCTTTCTGTGAGAGCCGGGCCCCGGGCCTTCGCGAAGCGCCACTCGGGCTTTCGGAGGACCACTCGGCCCGGCACGACGTCAGCGCCCACGGGGCGCGGGCGTGTCATACCTGACCGAAGGTCTCGCCCGCCCGTGCTGTTCTACGAGCCCGGCCACCGGGAACCCGAAGGTTCCAGTGTGTCGACGACCGGTTTGCGGGGCTACTCCCCTTCGCAGCCGTCAACACTACCGCACCGGCCGACGGCGCAGTGCAGGTGTTCGATCCGGAGACGGGTATCGATACAGTCCCACGGTGATCATCCGTGCCCGCACCGGAAGTGCCCCCGCATGAGCCGCCGCGCCCGCAAGGCCGTCCCCGCCCAGGGCACGCCCCGGCCCACCGTCAGTGTCTGCCGCGGCTGCTGCTGCGGAACACCGAAGATTCCGGATGTGGACCACGCCGCCCAGCTCGCCGAGCTGCGCCGCGCGCTCGGCGAAACGGCCACGGTCCGAGTCGTGGAGTGCCTGGATGCCTGTGAGCAGGCCAACGTCGTCGTCGTACAGCCCTCGGCACAGGGGCGCAGGGCGGGTGGCCGTCCCGTCTGGCTCGGGCTGGTCAACGACCAGGACGCCGTGCGGGACATCGCCGCCTGGGTCGAGGCGGGCGGCCCCGGGCTGGTGGACCCACCCGAGATCCTTGACCTGTACACGTTCCGTCCCCCGCGCCGCGTGCAGCAGGAACTCGATCACTGAGGGCTGTCCGGAGCGGCGCTCAGCCGCTTCAGCAGTGCCGGCAGCGCCGTGCCGATGGGCTCGCGGATGGTCTCGTCGGCCAGTTCGTCGTACGGCGTGGGGTCCGCGTTCACCACGATCAGCCGCGCCCCGTTGTCCACCGCGATCCCCGCCAGCGAGGCAGCGGGCTGCACCTGCAGCGTCGTACCGACCGCGATGAACACCTCGCACGCCTTGGCGATCGACATCGCCTCGCCGAGCACCACCGGATCGAGCCGCTCACCGAACATGACCGTCGCCGACTTCAGGATGCCTCCGCAGGCCGCGCACGGCGGGTCGGCCTCGCCCGCCTCGACCCGGGACAGTGCCTCGGCCATCGGGGAGCGGGCACGGCAGCGGGTGCAGACTGTCTCGCGCGCGGTTCCGTGCAGTTCGAGGACCTTGCGGGCGGGGAGACCGGCGAGCTGATGCAGCCCGTCGACGTTCTGGGTGATGACCCGCACCGGGGCGCCGGACCGCTCCAGCTCCGCGACCGCTCGGTGGGCCGCATTGGGCTCCGCGCCCCAGGTCGCGCTGGTACGGCGCAGCTGCCAGGAGCGGCGGCGGATCTCCGGATCGGCCATGTAGAAGTCGTACGTGACGAGCTTCTCGGCCTCCGGGTCCTTGCGCCAGAGCCCGTTGGGCCCGCGGTAGTCGGGGATGCCGGAGTCCGTGGAGATGCCGGCGCCGCTCAGGATCGCGACGAGAGTCATGGAACGAGCCTATGCAGCACCGGCCATCACCTGCGAGGTCATTTCACCCGGTGCCGGATCCCGTGGGGTCGGCAGGATCCGGCACCGGGCTGAACGGCGACGGGGTCCGGCCGGTCCAGGTGTTCAGCACGGCACGGGCGGTCTGCCTGGTGACGCCGCCGTCCTGGACCGTGCCGCTGAGCGCGACGTAGAACCGGCCGTCGTCGAGCGAGATGAGCCCGTACTGTCCGTACTGCCCCGGCGCCGGCCATCCGTAGGTGTCCGTCGCGGCGTCGTGCGCCCCCGCACGCAGCAGGGGGAGCAGCAGACCGCGCTCCGGCTTCTGCTGCCCGCGGACGGTGCCGCGCACCGGCTTCCTCGCACCGTCCACGGCGAAGACGGAGTAGTGGGGGAAGCCGGGCTTGGTGCCCTTGTAGACGGCCATCAGCCAGTTGCCGCTGTACCCGTCGTACTCCAGGTTCTGCACGCCGTACGTGGTGTTCCCGGTGTAGGCGAAGAACTTGCCGTCGACATGGGCGGGTCCGCTGGTGTGCGGGTCGGGCTCGGTCAGCGGGCGTTCGTACTTCTTCCACCGTGTGACGTCGTACTGGAGCAGCACCTGATGGTCGTTGTCCGTACGGCCGGCGTTGGCGTACACGCCGTACGCCACCGTCAGCCTGCGCTCGCCGCGACTGCCGCGCCGGTCGCCGAACGCCGGTCCGAACGCGACACCGTCGATGCCGCTGCAGCCGTACCGGTGGTCGGGTGTGCTGCCCGTGTCGCCGTCGAAGACGCCGTCGCCGTTCATGTCGGCGGTGAAGTCCTTCACGACCTCCTTGAGGTAGACGGTGGAGACGACCCCCGTGGACTGGGCGTCCATGTCCATCCGGGTGATGCGGTCGACGTCGAGGATCGCGATGTAGAAGGACTTCGCCTCCTTGTACTCCAGCGAGCCGTAGACCCTGCCGTCCTTCTCGTTGAAGTCCAGATCGCCGAGGTGGCCGGTGAAGCCGGTGACCGAGCCGACCGGCTTGCCCTTGAGGTCGGTCTTGACCAGCAGATTGGTCATCGAGAAGTACATGAAGCCCTTGCGGCGGTCGATGGCCATGCCCTGGACATGGCCCGACTGCCAGGCGCCGCCGTCGACCGACAGCGGCATTTCGCGGTGTGCGGCCGGAGCCGGGGCCGGCTCCGCGGTGGCGGTCGACGCCGTGGCGACCACCGCTGTGCAGGCGAACGCTGCGACGATCGTGGCCGGCAGTCCGCCGAGGTGTCCCGTGTGCGTGCGCATGATCCCTCCGCTGTCGTGGAGTTCGGATGATGCCGGTCGAGCGTGCACTGCGGACCAATGACGCATGAACGAGGGTGTCCGGCAGCAGACGACCGGACTATCAGCCGACGGCCCGTCAGGACAACGGGACACAACGGGAATACCGGCTGAACACGTCGAGCGATGCGCCTGGGACGCGGGCGGGCCCGCAGCTCAGCCGTCGACCGGGCGGCCGTCCTCCAGTTCCACCGCGCCACCGCCGGAGTCGAGCACGTCCAGTGCCGCCCTCAGACGCATCGCGAGACCGTCGCGCAGATAACGGCCGAGGTCGTCGCGCTCGACCAGCTCCCAGGACAGGAGTTCCTCCTCCTGCAGCCGGATCGCCTTCAGGGCGGCCTCGTCCAGCACTCCGCCGTCGTACAGATAGGCGGCGATGGGGGGCCGCTCCGGGCCGCGCGCCCAGTCGATCGCGAGCAGCCGTCCCGGCTTCAGATCGAGACCGATCTCCTCGACCGTCTCGCGGTGCGCGGCCTGCCGGGGGCTCTCGCCGGTCTCGGACTCGACGGTCCCGCCGGGCAGCGCCCAGCCCTCCCGGTAGTTCGGCTCGACGAGCAGCACGAGCCCCCGGGCGTCCCGGAACACGGTGGCGGCGGCGGCCAGCACCCGGGGGAGCCCTGCGATGTAGGTGGCGTAGTCAGTGGTGGTCACGCGGGCAGCGTAGTGGGGAGGTGCCGGGGTGAGCCGACTCTGGGCAGCGGGTATGCGCTGCGGATAGGGTCGGGGGCGGCGCGACTGCCTGTTCGAAAGCAAGGGATTCAAGGTGGCGGACGGAGCAGTGATGGAGACCGCACGCGTGCTCGTCGCGGCGGACAAGTTCAAGGGCTCGCTCACGGCCGTGCAGGTCGCGGAGCGGGTGACGGCCGGGCTGCGGCGCATCGTCCCCGATGTGGGGGTCGAGACCCTGCCCGTGGCGGACGGTGGCGACGGCACGGTGGCGGCGACGGTGGCCGCGGGGTTCGAACGCCGTGAGGCGCGGGTCACCGGGCCGCTCGGAGATCCGGTGACCGCGGCGTACGCGCTGCGCGACACCACCGCGGTGGTGGAGATGGCCGAGGCCTCCGGCCTCCAGCACCTCCCCGCAGGGACGTTCGCCCCGCTCACGGCCACGACGTACGGCTCCGGCGAACTGCTGGCCGCCGCGCTCGACGCGGGTGCCCGGACGATCGTGTTCGGTGTCGGCGGCAGCGCGACCACGGACGGCGGCGCGGGCATGCTGGCCGCGCTCGGGGCCCGCTTCCTGGACGCGGACGGCAAGCCCGTCGGTCCCGGTGGCGGCGGGCTCGCCGACCTGGCCGAGGCGGACCTGTCCGGCCTCGATCCGCGCATGGCCGACGTGGACCTCATCCTCGCCAGCGACGTCGACAACCCGCTGACGGGCCCGAAGGGCGCCCCGGAGGTGTACGGTCGGCAGAAGGGTGCGACGGAGGAGGACATCGCGACCCTCGACGCCGCGCTCGCCCACTACGCTTCCGTCCTCGGCCCGGAATACGCCGCGCTGCCCGGTGCGGGTGCGGCGGGCGGCATCGGCTACGGGGCGCTGGTCGCTCTCGGCGCCCGGTTCCGCCCCGGTATCGAGGTGATGCTCGACGTCCTCGGCTTCGCCCCGGCGCTGGGGCGGGCCACGTTGGTGATCACCGGGGAGGGATCGCTCGACGAGCAGACCCTCCATGGCAAGGCCCCGGCAGGCGTGGCCGCGGCCGCCCGCGCCGCGGGCATCGAGGTGGTGGCGGTCTGCGGCCGCCTCGCCCTGCCACCGGAAGCACTGACCGCCGCGGGTATCAGCCGCGCGTACGCGCTCACCGACCTGGAACCGGACCCCGCTGTCTCCATGGCCCAGGCGGGCCCCCTGCTGGAACGTGCGTCGGAGGCGCTCGCGCGCGACTTCCTGCTGTAGCTCCTCCGGATCGCGACCCTCGACTCGACCACCGGGCACGTCCGGCGTGCGAGGGTCGCGATCGGGAGGTGATCCGGGGCCCGCCCCACTCCCACCGCATCAGCCCACGGAGGGCTCATCCCGACCGCCGCTCAGCCCGGCGTCGGGGCCCGCTCCCGTACCCCCGTCACGTCCTTCGCCGGTGAGGTCGCCACCGGTGAGCAGCTCCGCCAGACACCCGAGCTCCGACGGCAGATCGCGACGCCATGCCATCGTCACGAACGGGGCAAGAATGATCATGCCGCCGTCCAGATGGGGCTTGACCGACACATCGACCATCGTTCCCCGGCGGCTCGGACTCAGCCGGAATTCGAGCTCCGGGGAGTGACGGCCCAGGGGGGTCCACATGCGCGCCCCGCGGAAGGCCAGGTACTCGACGGGTGCGCTCGCGGTGCACGTGAGACGGTGCGCCCGGCGTCGGCCCGGAAACTTGCAGGTGTACTCGTCACCGAATTCCGTGCTGATCGGTCCCTCGATCACGTGATCTATGGTCGATGACCACACGGCCAGATTCCGCGGATCCCGGAGGAACGAGAAGATCTCGTCGGCGGGGCGGGGCACATGGACATTCGCAGACACACGGGGCATGGCTCCACCTCTTACGGCGCCCGTCCGCCCGAGTGTCGGCGTCCGGTTGCCTTCGTCGCGGTGCCGTTCGACCATCAGCCTGCGTCGGATCGCGGGGGCGCGCACCCTTCGCACGGCCGATGGAGTGATTCAGATGCCCTGTCGTGCCACTTTCTCGGAGAGTTGCACACAGAGCCGCTTGATTTCCTGATAGGTGCGGTTCCGCTCGGTGAAGACCGCCGCGAGCAGCAGAGCCGTGAGCGAGATGGATCCGTTGAAAGCCTGGAGCGTGATCATGTCGGTGAGAAAACCGCGCTGGGCGAAGAGGCCGGTCATCCGTCCGGCGGCGAGGATCGCGATGATCCGCCGACGCGTCACGGGGTACTGCCGGCCGGGCAGTATCCCGAGGTGAGGGTGTGTAACGGGCCGCGATCCGGATGCCGGGAAATTGCGGCAGCTCGGCCGGGAGCAGGTGTCGCTGCAGCGCCACGCCCAGCTTCGCGCGGGCGCGCTGGACCCTGATGTTCTCCAGCGCCTGATCCACCAGACGCCCGAGGGTGACCAGGAGCTCCTGGGTATTGTCCGGTGCGCTGCGGTGTCGGTGCACGACGTCCCTGAGCATCTGGGTGTGCCCTTGATGAAACCTCAGCCCTCCTGCCGTCGGGTGCAGGGGGCCGGCGGCAGGAGGTTGCCGCCTCGGCGCCGCCGCCGCAGGCTGGACGTGTGGCAGTCTCCGCGTCCGTCCCGGCCGAGCAGAGCGTCTGGGCCGTCCGTACACCCGGTCCGATCGGCACCGGGCCCCTGACGCACGTACGCCGCAGGGTGCCCGATCCCGGTCCGGGGGAGCTCCTGCTGAACGTCGAGGCGTGCGGTGTCTGCCGCACCGACCTCCATCTGGCTGAGGGCGACCTCCTTCCGCACCGCCCCTCCACGGTCCCCGGCCACGAGATCGTCGGCCGGGTGGCGGCGGTCGGCGACGGGACCGGCCTGTTCCGTGTCGGTGAGCGGGTGGGCGGAGCCTGGCTGCGCGGAACCTGCGGACGCTGCCGGTACTGCCGCGGCGGCCGGGAGAATCTCTGCCCGTGGTCCAGCTATACGGGGTGGGACGCGGACGGCGGCTTCGCCGACACCGCGCTGGTCCCGGAGGCGTTCGCCTACCGGCTTCCGGAGGAGCAGGACGCCGCCCGGCTCGCACCGCTCCTCTGCGCGGGGATCATCGGGTACCGCTCGCTCCGGCGCAGCGCACTGCCGGAGGGCGGGCGCCTCGGGATCTACGGATTCGGCGCGTCGGCCCACCTCGCGGCCCAGGTGGCCCTTGCCGAGGGCGCCACCGTCCATGTGCTCACCCGCTCCGCGGCGGCGCGTGCGCTGGCTCTGGAGCTCGGCGCCGCGTCGGCGGGCGGCGCCTACGACCGCCCGCCGGAGCTCCTGGACTCGGCCATCCTGTTCGCACCCGTCGGGGACCTGGTGCCGGTGGCGATGGAGGCACTGGACAGGTCGGGCACCCTCGCCATCGCCGGGATCCATCTGTCGGACATTCCCGTGCTGAACTACCAGCGCCATCTGTTCCAGGAGCGCAGTCTGCGCAGCGTCACCTCCAACACCCGTGAGGACGGCCGCGCATTCCTCGCCCTGGCCCGACGCGTGGGCATCCGGGCCACGGTGAGCACCTACCCGCTGAGCAGCGCGGACCGGGCACTGAACGATCTGGCGGCCGACCGCGTGAACGGGGCCGCCGTGCTCGTACCCGGCTGATGACCGGGGGTGGCGGTCGACAGGGGCCTGCCCGCGGATCGCCGGCATCCGACCGCACACCGTCCCACCGGCGACGACGGTGCGGTGGTGCCCGCCCGCCGCCAGCCGCCCGCCAGCCGCCCGCGGACCGGACCCACGGCACGCGATCCACGCCGTCTGTGGGACGGCCCCGGCAAAACGGAAGGGCCCCGGGTGCTGGGGAACACCCGGGGCCCTTCCGTATGCGCTTGTTTCTGTGCCGCTACGGCAGCTGAGCCGTCCGTGCCTCACGCCGGTTGCCGCGGAAGGTGTTCACCCTCCGTGCCGTCGCGAAGAGCGGGATGACCGCTCCCAGGACCACCTGGAGCGCACAGCCGGTCTGGAGGAGCAGCTGACCGCCGGGGGCGTCGAACGCCCAGGCGGCGAGGAGCCCCATTGCGGCCACGATCCAGCTGAGCATGGCCACCGCGAGGACGCCCCGCGGCTTCGGGTACTCGACCCGGCTGACCATCAGCCACGCCACTCCGACGATCGCGAGCAGCGTCGGCACGAAGGGCAGCTCCAGGAGCACGATCGAGACGACCGTGAGCGCTCCGAAGGGGCTCGGCATGCCCTGGAACATGCCGTCCTTCATGGTCACGCAGGAGAATCTGGCAAGCCTCAGCACCACCGCCAGCAGCACCACGATCGCCGCCAGCGCCGACACCCGCTGGTGTGCGTCGTCCGCGACCATGCCGTAGACGAGGACGAAGTACGCCGGGGCGAGCCCGAAGCTGATCAGGTCCGAGAGGTTGTCCAGCTCGGCGCCCATCGGCGAGGAGCGCAGCTTGCGCGCCACGAGCCCGTCGAAGAGGTCGAACACCGCGGCGAGGAGCATCAGTATCACTGCGGTGGCCGCGGAGTGCCGCGCCATGCCGCTCTCGTCGCTGCCCGTGAGGTGCGGGATGAGGATTCCGGTGGTGGTGAAGTACACCGCCATGAAACCGCAGGTGGCGTTGCCGAGCGTGAGGGTGTCCGCTATCGACAGCCGCAGAGAGAGCGGCATGTCCTCGCCGGCGTCCTCCTCGGACTCCGCCTCCGGCACCCAGCCGGCCTGTGTGTCGGGATCAATCACGGTCAATTCGAGTCACCCCCGCGGTAGTGGCCTGGCCGACCTCGACCGCGACATCGATACCTTCCGGAAGGTAGATGTCGACCCGGGAGCCGAAACGGATCAGACCGATGCGCTCGCCCTGTTCCACCTTCGTGCCCTGCGGGACGTAGGGGACGATACGACGGGCGACCGCACCCGCGATCTGCACCATCTCGATGTCACCGAGTTCGGTGTCGAAGTGCCAGACAACGCGCTCGTTGTTCTCGCTCTCCTTGTTGAACGCCGGGACGAAACCACCGGGGACGTGCTCGACCGAGGTCACTGTGCCGGCCAGGGGCGCACGGTTGACGTGGACATTCAGCGGGCTCATGAAGATCGCGACGCGGGTGCGTCCGTCCTTCCAGGGCATGATGCTCTGCACCACGCCGTCGGCCGGCGAAATGACCCGGCCCTGCGTGATCTCACGCTCGGGGTCGCGGAAGAACCACAGCATGCCCGCCGCGAGCGCGGTGGTGGGCACGGCCACCGCGGCCCAGCGTCCGGACTTGCGGGCCCGGGTGAGGCTGAGTGCCGCGGTGGCGACAGTCGGGAGGAGCCACGGCGAAGCTCCGCGCGCAAGGCGGACTCCGCCGCGTGGTGCAGAGGTTTGGCTGTCGGGCATGGATGACCTTCGTAGCGGATGATGCCGCGCTGGCAACGGGGGACGGCGGCTTTTCCGGCGATGTTATCGGTTGCGAGCAGCAACTGGGCAAGCCAGCAGCCGAGTCGGACGGCTTGAAGGCACCGCCTGAGGGTGACAGGGTGTGATCTTCTTCGCGGCTAAATCGCCTCGAAAGGGACAATCAACCCTGGAACCGGTACTCCTCAAGGATTCGGCGCCCGATGATCATTTTCTGGATCTCGGCGGTACCTTCACCGATCAGCAGCATCGGGGCCTCCCGGTAGAGGCGCTCGATCTCGTACTCCTTGGAGAAGCCGTAGCCGCCATGGATTCGGAAGGCGTCCTCGACGACTTCCTTGCAGTACTCGGAGGCGAGGTACTTCGCCATCCCTGCCTCCAGGTCGTTTCGCTGCCCGGAGTCCTTTTTGCGTGCTGCGTTGACCATCATCGCATGCGCGGCCTCGACCTTGGTGGCCATTTCGGCCAGCTTGAACTGGATCGCCTGGTGCTGGGCAATCGGCTTTCCGAAGGTCTGGCGTTGCTGGGCGTAGGAAACGCCCAGCTCGAACGCACGCTGAGCGACACCGCAGCCACGCGCGGCCACATTCACGCGGCCGACCTCGACGCCGTCCATCATTTGGTAAAACCCCCGACCGGTGGTGCCGCCCAGTACTCGATTGGCCGGAATACGTAGCCCGTCCATGATGAGTTCGGTCGTGTCGACACCCTTGTAACCCATTTTGTCGATTTTGCCGGGAATGGTGAGGCCGGGGTGGACCTCGCCGAACCCGGGCTCCTTCTCCACCAGGAACGTCGTCATCGACTTGTGCGGGGCGGTGCCCTCGGGGTGGCCTTCGTCACTCCGGCACAGAACAGCGACGAGCGACGACGTACCACCGTTCGTCAGCCACATCTTCTGGCCGGTCAGGACGTACTCCTCGCCGTCCCTGACGCCCTTGGAAGTGATCGCCGAGACGTCCGAGCCCAGTGCCGGCTCGGACATCGAGAACGCGCCCCGGACCTCACCCAGCGCCATCCGCGGCAGGAACGTGTCCTTCTGTTCCTGGGTGCCGTGCTGCTTGAGCATGTACGCCACGATGAAGTGCGTGTTGATGATTCCCGACACGCTCATCCAGCCACGGGCGATTTCCTCCACACATAGCGCGTAGGTGAGAAGCGACTCGCCCAGGCCTCCGTACTCCTCGGGGATCATCAGCCCGAAGAGGCCGAGCTCCTTGAGTCCCTCGACGATCTCGGTCGGGTACTCGTCTCGGTGTTCCAGCTGGGTCGCGACCGGAATGATCTCCTTGTTGACAAAATCCCGGACCGTGGAGAGGATTTCCTGCTGGACATCGTTGAGGCCGGCAGTCTGGGCGAGTCGTGTCATGGCTGCTTCTCCACGTTCTTCTGCGAAGGCTGGGTCGGCTCGGGGCGGCCGGGCTGTTCTCCGCCGCGCTCCTTGATGTAGGTCTCGGTGGGGACCATCACCTTGCGGCGGAACACACAGACGAGCGTGCCGTCCTGTTTGTATCCCCTCGTCTCCACATGGACGATTCCGCGGTCGCCCTTGGATTTTGACGGGGTCTTGTCCAGAACGGTGGTCTCGCCGTAGATCGTGTCGCCGTGAAAGGTCGGCGCGACATGCTTCAGCGATTCGACCTCAAGATTGGCGATCGCCTTTCCGGAGACATCCGGGACCGACATGCCGAGCAGCAGAGAATAAATGTAATTTCCGACCACGACGTTCTTTCCGAAGTCGGTCGTCCTCTCCGCGTAATTGCTGTCCATGTGCAGCGGGTGATGATTCATGGTCAGCAGACAGAAAAGGTGGTCGTCGTACTCGGTGACCGTCTTCCCGGGCCAGTGCTTGTAGACAGCACCGACCTCGAACTCCTCAAAGGTGCGTCCGAACTGCATGATCAGGCCTCCGGCGCTTCGAACTTGGAGGTGCGCTGCATACCGGCCGCGCGGCCCTTGCCCGCGACGACGAGTGCCATCTTGCGGCTCGCCTCGTCGATCATCTCGTCGCCCAGCATCGCCGAGCCCTTCTTGCCGCCCTCCTCGGAAGTGCACCACTCGTACGCGTCGAGAATCAGCTCCGCGTGGTCGTAGTCGTCCTGCGAGGGCGAGAACACCTCGTTGGCCGCGTCGACCTGACCGGGGTGCAGCACCCACTTGCCGTCGAAGCCCAGCGCCGCCGCACGGCCCGCGACCTCGCGGTACGCGTCCACGTCACGGATCTGCAGAAAGGGGCCGTCGATCGCCTGGAGGTCGTGCGTACGGGCCGCCATCAGAATGCGCATCAGGATGTAGTGGTACGCGTCCGCGCCGTAGCCGGGCGGCTGCTGGCCGACGACCAGGGTCTTCATGTTGATCGACGCCATGAAATCGGCCGGGCCGAAGATCAGGGTCTCCAGGCGGGGTGAGGCTGCCGCGATGTCGTCGATGTTCACCAGGCCCTTGGCGTTCTCGATCTGGGCCTCGATGCCGATCCTGCCGACCTCGAAGCCCATCGTCTTCTCGATCTGGGTGAGCAGCAGATCGAGGGCGATGACCTGCTGGGCGTCCTGGACCTTGGGCAGCATGATGCAGTCGAGGTTCTGGCCGGCGCCCTCGACGACCGTGATGACATCGCGGTACGTCCAGTGGGTCGTCCAGTCGTTGACCCGCACGACCCGGGTCTTGCCCGTCCAGTCGCCGTTGTTCAGCGCGTCGACGATGGTGTGCCGGGCGCCCTCCTTGGCGAGCGGCGCGCAGGCGTCCTCCAGGTCGAGGAAGACCTGGTCGGCCGGGAGGCCCTGGGCCTTCTCCAGGAACCGCGGGTTCGAGCCGGGCACGGCCAGGCACGAGCGGCGCGGACGCAGGCGGTTGACGGCAGTCATGCGGGGACCTCCAGAGGGTCGAGCTTGTTCGCTTTCCGGATCTCGTCGACGATACGGCCGATGATCTCCGTGATACCGAAATCCTTCGGGGTGAATACGGCGGCGACACCGGCCCCGACCAGGGCGGCGGCATCGGCGGGCGGAATGATCCCGCCGGCGATCACCGGGATGTCGGCGGCGCCCGCCTCGCGCAGCCGGGAGAGCACGTCCGGCACGAGCTCGGCGTGCGAGCCGGACAGGATGGACAGACCGACGCAGTGCACGTCCTCGGCCAGGGCGGCCGAGACGATCTGCTCGGGGGTCAGCCTGATCCCTTGGTAGACGACCTCGAATCCGGCGTCACGGGCCCGTACGGCGATCTGCTCGGCGCCGTTGGAGTGCCCGTCCAGGCCCGGCTTGCCGACCAGCAGCCGCAGCCGTCCGGCACCCAGGTCGGCCGCCGTTCGGGCGACCTTCGCCCGGACCAGGGCGAGCGGTGTGCCGGGTTCCGCGGTCACCGCGACCGGGGCGGACGACACGCCCGTCGGGGCCCGGAACTCGCCGAAGACGTCGCGCAGCGCCCAGGACCACTCGCCGGTGGTGACGCCCGCGCGGGCGCATTCCACGGTCGCTTCCATCATGTTCTCGGTGCCCGCGGCGGCCTTCTTCAGTGCGGCCAGCGCGTCGGTGGCGCGGGCCTCGTCGCGGTTGTCGCGCCACTCGTGAAGGGCCGTGACGACCCTGGCCTCGTTGGCGGGGTCGACCGTCATGATGGCCCCGTCGAGGTCCGCGGTGAGCGGGTTCGGTTCCGTCGTCCCGTAGATGTTGACGCCGACGATCTTCTCCTCGCCACCCTCGATCCGGGCCCGGCGCGCGGCATGCGAGGAGACCAGCTCCGACTTCAGATAGCCGGACTCGACGGCCGCCATGGCGCCGCCCATCTCCTCGATCCGGTCGATCTCGGCGAGCGACTCCGTCACCAGCTCGTCGACCTTGGCCTCGATGACGTGCGATCCGGCGAAGATGTCCTCGTACTCCAGCAGATCGCTCTCGTGCGCGAGCACCTGCTGGATGCGCAGCGACCACTGCTGGTCCCAGGGCCGGGGGAGCCCCAGCGCCTCGTTCCAGGCCGGCAGTTGGACGGCGCGGGCGCGGGCGTCCTTGGACAGGGTCACGGCCAGCATCTCCAGGACGATCCGCTGGACGTTGTTCTCCGGCTGCGCCTCGGTCAGACCGAGGGAGTTGACCTGGACGCCGTAGCGGAAGCGACGCTGTCTGGCATCGGTGATGCCGTACCGCTCGCGGGTGATCCGGTCCCAGATGCGGCCGAAGGCGCGCATCTTGCACATCTCCTCGATGAAGCGGACGCCCGCGTTCACGAAGAAGGAGATCCGCGCGACCACGTCGCCGAACTTCTCCTCGGGCACCTGACCGGAGTCGCGCACGGCGTCCAGCACCGCGACGGCGGTCGACAGGGCGTACGCGATCTCCTGGACCGGAGTGGCTCCCGCCTCCTGCAGGTGGTAGCTGCAGATGTTGATCGGGTTCCACTTCGGGATGTGGTTGACCGTGTACGTGATCATGTCGGTGGTCAGCCGCAGCGAAGGACCGGGCGGGAAGACGTGCGTCCCGCGCGAGAGGTACTCCTTGACGATGTCGTTCTGCGTGGTGCCCTGGAGCCTGGTGATGTCGGCGCCCTGTTCCTCCGCGACCACCTGGTAGAGCGCCAGCAGCCACATCGCGGTGGCGTTGATCGTCATCGAGGTGTTCATCCGTTCCAGGGGGATGTCCCGGAACAGCACGCGCATGTCACCGAGGTGCGACACCGGCACACCGACGCGGCCGACCTCGCCGCGGGCGAGGACGTGGTCGGGGTCGTAGCCGGTCTGCGTCGGCAGGTCGAAGGCGACCGACAGGCCCGTCTGGCCCTTGGCGAGGTTGCGCCGGTAGAGCTCGTTGGACGCCTCGGCGGTCGAGTGGCCGGCGTACGTCCGCATGAGCCACGGGCGGTCCTTCTGGCGGCCCGTCATGTCAGACGTTCCCGCTGCGCTCGTCGGTCCGCTCCGCAGACGCGTCACGGAACAGGTTGATGGCGTCGAGGTGCTTCTCGCGCAGCTCGTGGTCGCGCACGCCCAGGCCCTCGCGGGGGGCGAGCGCCAGCACGCCGACCTTGCCCTGGTGGAGGTTGCGGTGGACGTCGTACGCGGCCTGGCCGGTCTCCTCCAGGGAGTAGACCTTCGACAGCGTCGGGTGGATCTTTCCCTTGGCCACGAGCCGGTTGGCCTCCCACGCCTCGCGGTAGTTGGCGAAGTGCGAGCCCACGATCCTCTTCAGCGACATCCACAGGTAGCGGTTGTCGTACTCGTGGTTGTAGCCGGATGTCGAGGCGCAGGTGACGATCGTGCCGCCCTTGCGGGTCACGTACACCGAGGCGCCGAACGTCTCGCGGCCCGGGTGCTCGAAGACGATGTCGACGTCCTCGCCGCCGGTGAGCTCGCGGATGCGCTTGCCGAACCGCTTCCATTCGCGCGGGTCCTGGTGGTGCTCGTCCTTCCAGAACGCGTAGCCCTCGGCGTTGCGGTCGATGATCGCCTCGGCGCCCATCCTCCGGCAGATGTCCGCCTTCTGCTCGCTGGAGACGACACAGATCGGGTTGGCGCCACCCGCCAGGGCGAACTGCGTGGCGTATGAACCGAGTCCGCCGCTGGCGCCCCAGATCAGGACGTTGTCACCCTGCTTCATGCCCGCACCGTTGCGCGAGACGAGCTGGCGGTACGCGGTGGAGTTGACCAGACCCGGGGCCGCGGCCTCCTCCCAGCTGAGGTGCTGAGGCTTCGGCATCAGCTGATTGGACTTGACGAGCGCGATCTCCGCGAGGCCGCCGAAGTTGGTCTCGAAGCCCCAGATGCGCTGCTCGGGGTCGAGCATCGTGTCGTTGTGGCCGTCCGAGGACTCCAGCTCGACCGAGAGGCAGTGCGCGACGACCTCGTCGCCGGGGTGCCACGCGTTGACGCCGGGGCCGGTGCGCAGGACGACGCCCGCGAGGTCCGAACCGATGACGTGGTACGGCAGGTCGTGGCGCCGGGTGAGCTCGCTGAGCTTCCCGTAGCGCTCCAGGAAACCGAAGGTGGACATGGGCTCGAAGATCGAGGTCCACACGGAGTTGTAGTTGACCGAGCTCGCCATGACGGCGACGAGTGCCTCACCGGGCCCGAGTTCGGGCACCGGGACCTCGTCGAGATGCAGTGACTTGCGGGGGTCCTTGTCGCGGGTTTCGAGCCCGGCGAACATCTCCGTATCGTCCTTGTGCACGGTCACCGCGCGGTACGACTCAGGGATGGACAGGGCCGCGAAGTCCGCGGCTGTGCTGTCCTGCGATCGGATCGCGTCCAGGATTTCCTTCACGGTGTGCCTCCGGCGGATGGGGGCGCTGAGGGAACGCTTGAGAGTCCCTGCAAGCAGACGGGGAGCTGTGTGGTGTGGAGGTGCTGCCGTCGGTTCGGCTGGTAAGGCTGCGGCTTGCTCTGTGGAGCAGAAGGGTTTGCCTGTGACGCAGGCGTCCGGGCGCGCAGGCATCTTGCTTGCGGGGACAGCCGGCGTACGTGAGGTCTCAGCACGCCGGCCGCCCGGACAACTTCAACGTATGGCACTCCGTGACACCTGGCAAGGCACTCGGTGCCAACAATTTCTCTCACTTGTCACCCGCCGGGCACGCATGAGCAAGGTGAGAGATGTTCTGGGTGGTTACGTCCCGCTGGATGTGATCAGTGCGAGGGCCGGTACACGTACGGGGTCGTGGTGCTCAGGGCCTGGAATCCGAGTCGCTGGAGGATCGGACTGCTCTGGTCGGAGGCGTCGACCTGAAGGTAGCCGCAGCCGCGCTCCGCCGCGATCCGGGCGCGGAAGGCGACCAGGGCGCGGTAGATGCCCCTGCCGCGCCACGAGCGGACCGTTCCGCCGCCCCAGAGCCCCGCGAAGGCCGTGCCCGGGTACAGCTCCATCCTGGCCGAGCTCACCGGCTCGTCGCCCGCCATCGCGAGGACGCCCACGAAACCGTCCGGATCCGCCGACAGCCTGGCCAGCACCTGATGCCGCAGCCGCGACCAGTCCGAGCCGAAGGCCCGCTCGTGGGCGCGCGCCATCAGCTCCACGTCGTCCGCGTCGCTCACGGTGCGCAGCCGGATGCCCTCGGGGAGCTCCACCGTCGTCGAGACGTCCGCCACCGGGGCGACCAGCAGGGTCTCCGGCTGCTCCGCCTCGAAACCGGCGGCGAGAAGCCGCTCCGACAGGTCGGCCGGCCGGTCGTGCGCGTACAGCTTCCACTCGAACTCGTCATGCCCGAGAGCCGTGTAGTGCGCCACCTGCGCCGCGATCGCCGCGTCCGCGTGTGCGGGATCCAGGTCCGGGGCCGACCAGACCACGCCGTTCCAGTCGCGGGCCGTGCCGACCTGCCGTACGACGCCACCGGTGCGTTCGACCCGTACGCCGGGGCCGTCGGGGCGGGCGTGTTCGCGCATTTCGCGGTCGAAAAGGGTCAGAAGTGTGTCGCGATCAAGATTCATCCGCACACCACAGCACCGGGGTGCGGACGCGGCAACCGGGTTTCGGCCCCCTGCCGTCCGGCACGCCCTGGGCTCAGCGGTCCTCGAGCGCCTGCTGGATCGTCCGCATCACTTCGTCGAGCGGCGCGTCCGTGCGCGCCACCGCGACCAGTACCTCGCCCTGCGACGCCACCGAGGCGGCCGGCTGCCTCGTCGGTTCGACGCCGGCGATCCGGCCCGCGCCGATACCGCTCCCGAACGTGTCGCGGACGATGGAGAAGGCGTGGTCGAGCTGGGCCTCCACGTCGCCCTCGCCGCCCGCCCGCAGCCAGCGGCGCAGCACGTGGTTGTGCGCGGTGACGACAGCGGAAGCCGCGACCTCGGCGAGCAGGGGGTCGTCATTGCCGACATCGTGATCGCGCTCGTCGAAATGGCCCAGCAGATACCGCGTGAACAGCCGCTCGTAGCGGGCCACCGAGGCGATTTCGGCCTCGCGCAGCGTGGGAACCTCACGAGTCAGCTTGTAACGCGCCACGGAGACCGCGGGCTTCGCCGCGTACATCTTCATGACTTCCTTGATGCCGCGGCAGACGGTGTCGAGCGGGTGCTCGTGCGCAGGAGCCGCGTTGAGGACGGCCTCGGCCCTGACGAGGGTGTCGTCGTGGTCCGGGAAGATCGCCTCTTCCTTGGAGCGGAAATGCCGGAAGAAGGTTCGCCGGGCGACGCCCGCGGCGCCCGCGATCTCGTCGACCGTCGTCGCCTCGTACCCCTTCGTGGCGAACAGCTCCATCGCCGCGGCGGCCAGTTCGCGGCGCATTTTGAGCCGTTGGGCGGCGGCGCGGGTGCCTGCGGCACTCTCCGGGGTGTCGGGCGCGGCGGAGACACGGGGGGACCTGGCGGGCTGGGACATGGTGTGAACGTACTGCATCGGTGCGGGTGAATGTGCCTGCGGGGCAGGGCTGCCCGAAGGGCCGAGCAGCCCTCCCCATCCGGCTCCCGGCTCAGCGCCGGGCATATTCGCGGAAGCCGCGCCCCGTCTTTCGACCGAGGCAGCCGGCGGCCACCAGATGTTCGAGCAGCGGCGCCGGGGCCAGGCCCGGGTCGCGGAACTCGTTGTGCAGAACTTTCTCGATGGCGAGCGAGACATCGAGCCCGACGACATCGAGGAGCTCGAACGGACCCATCGGGTAGCCGCCGCCCAGCTTCATCGCGGCGTCGATGTCGTCGAGGCTCGCGTAGTGCGCCTCGACCATCTTGATCGCGTTGTTGAGGTAGGGGAACAGCAACGCGTTCACGATGAAACCGGCCCGGTCCCCGCAGTCCACCGGGTGCTTGCGGACCTTGACACACACCTCGCGGGCGGTGGCGTGGACGTCGTCCGCGGTGAGCACCGTACGGACGACCTCGACCAGTTTCATCGCGGGCGCCGGGTTGAAGAAGTGCATCCCGACGACGTCCTGCGGACGCGAGGTGGCCCGCGCGATCGCCACGACCGGCAGCGACGAGGTGGTGGTGGCGAGCACCGCACCGGGCTTGCAGACCTTGTCCAGCGTCCCGAACAACTGCTGCTTGACCGTCAGGTCCTCGGCGACCGCCTCGACCGCGAGATCGACATCGGCGAAGGCGTCCAGCGAACCGGCCGCGGTGATCCGGGCCAGTGTCTCGTCCCGGGCCTCGGCCGTCAGTCGTCCCTTGGAGACGGAACGCTCCAGCGACTTTCCGATCCGGGCCTTCGCCGCGTCCGCCTTCTCCTGACCGCGGGCGGCGAGCACCACGTCGTAGCCGGCCTTCGCGAAGACCTCGGCGATCCCCGAAGCCATGGTGCCGGAGCCCGCCACCCCCACCGAGCGCACCGTGCGCCCGGTGGCCGTCGCCGCGCTCTCCCGCGGGGTCAGCGCGTCCGGCACCACGGTCTGGCTGCCGGGTCCGGTGTACGTGTAGAAGCCGCGGCCCGATTTGCGGCCGGTCAGCCCCGCCTCGCTGAGCTGTCCGAGCACCGGAGCGGGGGCGTGCAACCGGTCGTGCGACGCGGAGTACATCGCCTCCAGGACGGTGCGGGCGGTGTCGATCCCGATCAGGTCGAGGAGGGCGAGCGGGCCCATCGGCAGGCCGCAGCCCAGCTTCATCGCCGCGTCGATGTCCTCACGGGAGGCGTAGTTCGCCTCGTACATCGCGGCGGCCTGGTTGAGGTATCCGAACAGCAGGCCGTCGGCGACGAAGCCCGGCCGGTCGCCGACCGCGACCGGCTCCTTGCCCAGGCTGCGGGCCAGCTCGGTGACGGCCTCGACGGCCGGCGGCGCGGTCAGCACCGACGAGACCACCTCGACCAGCTTCATCGCGGGCGCCGGATTGAAGAAGTGCAGGCCGAGCACGCGCTCGGGGCGCAGCGACTCGGCGGCCAGCCGGGTCACCGACAGGGCGTTGGTGCCGGTCGCCAGGATCGCGGTGGGGGAGACGACCGCGTCGAGTTCTCGGAAGACCTGCTGCTTGATCTCGTACGACTCGGGAACGACCTCGATGACCAGCTCCGCCTCCGCGGCGGCCCGGAGGTCACCGAAGGTACGGAACCGGGCGAGGACGTCGCTCCGCTCCTGCTCCGTGATCCGCTCGCGCCGCACGGCGCGGGCGGTCGAGGCTTCCAGGGCGGCGACGGCCTGACGGGTGGCCGCCTCGCTGATGTCGATACCGATGACCTCGTGGCCGGCGCGGGCGAGGACCTCGGCGATGCCGGTGCCCATGGTGCCGAGACCGACGACGGCGATGGTGCTGAGCGGGATGTCCATCACGGGACTCCAGAGAATGAGTGACGACTGTGAGGAAGCACGGCGCGCGTCGCAGGACGAAGGGGCGCCAGGTGTGCGGAATTGCGTGTCGTGGCGTTCAGTGCCGGGGCGTGCTGGGCACGCCCGGACCGGGAAGGGGCGACGGACTCTGTCCCGGAGTCACGTCTCGCGAAGCTGCCGAACCGACAAGCACTCCGAGTGGCTGCGTCACCAGGCCACCGGAGCAAGCGGGGAGTGTGTCCCGCTCACATGAGGTTAACCGGTCGGTAACGAGCGCACCAGTCCTGAGGTGTCGTGCGCCATGTCACATTCACCCCGGTTCTCGATACATAGAGTTCCCATCGATACGCTGAGGGTCATGGATGAGGAGTTCCGCTCGCTGACGGACCGACTGGCCGACGAGGCGGGTGAGTCGGCGGCGTTCCGCAGGCTGCTCGTCACCGACGACGACGAGGAACTGGCCGGCGTCCTCGTGGAAGCCGAACGCCCGCTCTGGGCAAGGGAGATCGCCGCGTTCCGGCTCGGCTGTGCCGGTGACCGACGGGCCTTCGAGGCGCTGGTCCTGCTGCTCAACCACCGCGACCCGGAGCGCTGCGTCTGCGCCGCACACGCCCTGGAGCGCCTCGGCGACCCACGCACCCCCCGGGCCGCCGCCGCCCTCGCGACCAACACCCTGCGCACCGCGTACGCCCTGCGCCCGGTGCGGTTGCTGACCGCGCTCCGCGCCCCGGAGTCCGTACCGGCGTTGATGGCCACCCTGGAGCCGCTCCTGGCCCCGGAGGAACCGCACTGGCGGGTGGCGCTGGCCTGCGTGGAAGGGCTCGGACAACTCGCGGACGAGCGGGCCCGTCCCCTCCTGGAGGCGGCGCTGCCGCACCCGCGACTGGGGGGCGCGGCCCGCGACGCGCTCAGCCGGCTGCGGGGGGCCTGACGGGGGGCGGATGTCCCGTCCCCGTGCGGGGCCCGTCCCCGTGCGCCGGACCGGCGCGGACGCGTTCAGACGGCGCCGGGGAACCCGAGGGCGCGTACGTACCGCAGCTCGGGCACGAGCGCACCGTCCACCTCGAAGGACTCCTCGGCGCCGTCGGGAAGGAAGCCGGCGCGCTCGTAGAAGCGGCGGGCCGGGGCGTTCTCCCGCAGCACCCAGAGCGCCAGGTCCGGGAAGCCGTCCGCGGCGGCGCGAGCGAGCAGCTCCGCCATCAGGGCGCGCCCGGCCCCGGTCCCGATCTGCTCGGGCAGCACGTAGATCGCGTACAGCTCACCCCGGTCCGGTCGCCTGCCGTCCTCGCGGGACGGGCCGTAGCAGCCCCAGCCGATCACGCCGAGGCCCGCCCGTTCGGCCACCACGTTCACCACCGTGCTGCCCTCGTCGAAGAATCCACGGCGCCGTTCCGCGTCCTCGGCGATGTCCATGGCGTCCAGATACGACTGCGGCATGAGCCCGGCGTACGCGGCCTGCCAGCCGCGCACCCGGACCTTTGCGACGGACTCGCAGTCGTCGACCGTCATGTCGCGTACGAGCACATCGGGCTCGTTCCGTATCGTCATGCGGGTCATCCTGACGCACGCGCCAGGATGACCCGCACCGGATATCGGCCCGGTCCCCGGACCGTCAGCCGCGGAAGCCGAGCAGACCGTGCAGGGTGCTGCCCCTGCTGCCGGAACCCGTTCCCCGGGCCGCCTTCGCCGCGGCCCCGCCGGTCAGTGGCTGCGGGTCGGGGGACTTGGCGCAGACCGCGTCCGCGTCGTCCTGGCCGCCCCTGCCGCGCGGGACGGTGCCCTTGGCGAGATAGTCGGCCAGATAGGTGTCCAGGCAGTCGTTGCCGCTCAGCGTGATGCCATGATTTCCGCCGCCCTGCTCGACGACCAGGCTGGAACCGCGCAGCTTGCGGTGCAGGGTGACTCCGCCCTCGTACGGCGTGGCAGCGTCCTCGGTGGCCTGGAAGAGCAGCACCGGCGGCAGGTCGCTGTTGGAGACCTGTACCGGGTTCAGCGGTGCCACCGGCCAGTCGGCGCACGGCGCGTTGTACCAGGTGTTGTTCCAGGTGAAGAAGGGGGCCTTCTCATGCACCCTCCAGCTGTCGTTGCGCCAGGTGTTCCACTCACGGGGCCACGGGGTGTCGCGGCACTGCACGGCCGAGTACACGGAGTACCCGTTGTCGCCCTTCGCGTCGACCGCGCCGAACCGCTTGTACGCCTCCACGAGCCCTTCCTCGTCGTGGTCGTGCACATACGCGGCGAACGCGTCGGCCAGGTAGGGCCAGTAGCCGTTGTAGTAGCCGCCCGGCAGGAAGGTGTCCTCCAGTTCGCTCGCTCCGACCCTCCCGCCCGCGGGGTGGGCCTCGACGGCTTCGCGCATCGCGTACCAGGCTTCCTCGACCTTCGCCGGGTCGCTGCCGAGCCCGTACGTGGTGTCGTGCTTCGCCACCCAGGCGGCGAACGCCTTGTGGCGGGCGTCGAAGGCGTAGTTCTGGCCGATGTTGTCGTCGTACCAGACGCCCTCGGGGTCGACGTTCGAGTCGAGCACCAGGCGCCGCACCCGCTCCGGGAACAGCTTGGCGTACACGGCGCCGAGGTAGGTCCCGTACGAGTAGCCGAAGTAGTTGAGCTGCCGGGAGCCGGTCGCCTGCCGGATCACATCGAGGTCCTTGGCGGCGCTGACCGTGTCCATGTGGGGCAGCAGATCCGGGTACTTCTCCCCGCACGCCCTCGCGAACGAGGCGGCCCGGTTCCGGTTGGCCTGCTCGACCACGGGCGAGTCCGGGGTCGATTCGGGACGCAGTGGATCGAAGTACTTGGGTACGCAGTCCAGCGCGGGCTCGCTCTTCCCGACGCCGCGCGGGTCGAACCCGATCACGTCGTACTGCGCGGCCACCGTTTTCGGCAGCGAGGACGCGACGAAGCCGGCCATCGAGAGGCCGCTGCCCCCGGGGCCGCCCGGGTTGACCAGCAGCGGCCCCTGGAAGGTCTTCGCGGTGTGCGGGATCCGGGACAGGGCGAGCGTGATCCGCTGGCCCGACGGATCGTCATGATCGAGCGGTGTGCTGACCGATGAGCACTGCAGCGTCGGATACGACGCGGTGCCGCAGTCGGTCCACCGGAGCTGGGCGGCGGCGCGCCGCGCGCCGGTGTCGGCGGTTGCCGGGGACGGGGCGGCGGTCACCAGACCGGCGACCGTCGCCCCGACGGCGAAAAGAATTCCTGGACGTTTCGTCATATGGCCTCCCGTGGTGGGGGAAAGACGGCCGCGCGTGGCGCAGCCCCCGCCGCATGCTCCCCGTATTCGTGCCCGGGAGGACATGTTCCGTTGAGAGTTGACCCAATTGCCTGACTCCGATGCGCCGGGCCCGCCCGTGTCGGAGTCAGCGGGTCACAGGAGGGTCAGCTGAGTGGACCCGGGGTCGTCGAGGGGCGGCCGCTGCTCCCGGCGTACGGGGAGCCGGCGGGCCGAGCCCCGGTGCGAGGGTCCGATGCCGAACTCGGTCGCCAGCTCGTGGACGTACCGCGTGATGCGCCGCTGGTACCACTTGGGCGCGTAGGCGCCCTCGGCGTACAGCCGCTCGTACCGCCGCACCAGCTGGGGGTGGTGCTGCCCGAGCCACCGCATGTACCACTCCCGGGCGCCGGGCCGCAGGTGGAGCACGAGCGGGGTCACCGAGGTCGCCCCGGCCGCGGCGATCGCCCGGACCGTGGCGCGCAACTGGTCCGGATGGTCGCCGAGGAACGGGACGACGGGCGCCATCAGCACGCCGCAGTCGATGCCGTTCTCGCTCAAGGTGCGGACGGCGTCGAGGCGGCGCCGGGGGGAGGGGGTGCCGGGCTCCACGGTGCGCCACAGCCCCTCGTCGACGAAGCCCACGGAGACGGAGATGCCGACTTCGGTGACCTCGGCCGCCTGCCGCAGCAGCTCCAGGTCGCGCAGGATCAGTGTTCCCTTGGTCAGGATGGAGAACGGGTTCGCGTGATCGCGCAGCGCCGCGATGATGCCGGGCATCAACCGGTAACGGCCCTCCGCGCGCTGATAACAGTCGACATTGGTCCCCATCGCGATGTGCGCGCCGTGCCAGCGGCCGGACGCGAGCCGGTCGCGCAGCAGTTCCGGGGCGTTGATCTTGACGACGATCTGGGAGTCGAAGCCGATCCCGGTGTCGAGGTCCAGATAGCTGTGGGTCTTGCGGGCGAAGCAGTAGACGCAGGCGTGCGTGCAGCCCCGGTAGGGATTGACCGTCCACTCGAACGGCATCCGCGATGCGCCCGGCACCCGGTTCACGATCGAGCGTGCCCGGATCTCGTGGAAGGTGATCCCTCTGAACTCAGGAGTGTCAAAGGTGCGCGTGGTCACCGCGTTCGCGGCGAAGAGCGCGCCGGTCCCGGCCTCCCGGGTGTTCTCGACCAGATTTTCCCAGCGCATGGGCGCCTCCTCGGTAGCACTGGACAGAGAATAGAACACTTGTTCCCTTGATCGTTTTCTCCCCTTCGTCCCGGCCCGGATTTTGAACGAGGTTCCCCGAGGTGGTTGGCTCAGCACACCCCCGAACAACCGAGTGCTGGAGGAACAGCCATGGCGCAGGTCGAGGCAACGACGGAGCGAGTCATCGCGGCGGACGCGGAGACGGTGTTCGACGCGCTGGCCGACTACCAGGAGGCCCGGCGCAAGGTGATGCCCGGACAGTTCAGCGAGTACGAGGTGCGCGAGGGCGGCGACGGCGAGGGCACGCTGGTCCACTGGAAGCTCCAGGCCACCAGCAAGCGGGTGCGCGACTGCCTGCTGGAGGTCACCGAGCCCACCGACGGGCAGCTCGTGGAGAAGGACCGCAACTCTTCGATGGTCACCACCTGGACCGTCACTCCGGCCGGTGAGGGCAAGTCGAAGACGGTCGTGTCGACCGTCTGGAACGGCGCCGGAGGCATCGGCGGATTCTTCGAGAAGACCTTCGCGCCCAAGGGACTTGGGCGGATCTACGACGAGCTGCTGCGCAACCTCGCCGCCGAGGTCGAGAAGTAGCTCCACGCGCGCTTGACCGGCCTCACCGGTTCGGGTGGTCTTCTCGGCCCGCCGGTTGTGCGCCGTAGTGGCTCCGACCGGGGGCTAAGCCCCCCGAGTGCGCTGCCGGCGCCCCCCGCCGCGTTTGCCCTACCTGTTGCTCGATGCGAGAAATGGGCGGCGCAGACGCGACGAGGGGAGCGGCACGTGGTGGGTGGGATCACTCTGTTCGAGGACGAGCCGAACGGTACGGGGGCCACCGAGGCGGCGACCACGCTGCCGATTCCGCCGCCCTCGTCGCCGCCCGCCGGGGAGAAGGCCGTCCCCGCCCCGTCCGCCGAGCCCGCGACCAGTCCTCGCCACATCCGGCTGGTCTTCCTCGGACTCATGCTGACGCTGCTGCTCGCGGCGCTCGACCAGATGATCGTCGCCACGGCACTGCCGAAGATCGTCGGTGAGCTGCACGGCCTGGAGAAGATGTCCTGGGCCGTCACCGCCTACCTCCTCGCCTCCACCATCGGCCTGCCGATCTACGGAAAGCTGGGCGATCTCTTCGGGCGCAAGGGCGTCTTCCAGTTCGCCATCGTCGTCTTCGTCATCGGTTCCGCGCTGGCCGGCTGGTCCCGCACCATGGACGAGCTGATCGCCTTCCGGGCGGTCCAGGGCGTCGGTGGCGGGGGACTCATGATCGGTGTCCAGGCGATCATCGCGGATGTCGTACCGCCGCGGGAACGCGGCCGGTTCATGGGGCTCATCGGCGCCGCCTTCGGCCTCGCCTCGGTCGCGGGGCCGCTGCTGGGCGGGTTCTTCACGGACCACGCCTCCTGGCGCTGGTGCTTCTACATCAATGTCCCGTTCGGCCTGATCACCCTCGCCGTCATCACCGTCGTCCTCAAACTCCCCCGGCCCACCGTCCGGCCCCGCCTCGACATCCTGGGCGCCCTGCTGCTCGCGGCGGCCTCCACCTGTCTGGTGCTGCTGACCAGCTGGGGCGGGACGGAGTACGCCTGGGGGTCACGCACCATCCTGGGGCTCGCAGCCGGAGCCGCCGGAACAGCGCTGCTCTTCCTCGTCGTCGAGCACCGGGCAGCCGAACCGATCATTCCGCTGCGGCTGTTCCGTGACTCCGTCTTCAATGTCACCGCCCTCGTCGGCGCGGTGGTCGGAGTCGCGCTGTTCGGCGCCGCGAGCTATCTGCCGACCTTCCTGCAGATGGTCGACGGAGCGTCGGCCACCGAATCCGGCCTCCTGATGCTTCCGATGATGGGCGGCATCGTCGTGGCGTCCATCGTCTCCGGCCAGCTGATCTCGCGCACCGGCCGATACCGCGTCCACCCGATCCTCGGCGGCGCGTTCTCGGTCCTCGGGATGTGGCTGCTCTCCCGGCTCGAAACGGACACCCCGCACCTCGAATACAGCTTCGCGCAGGCGGTGCTCGGTATCGGGATCGGCCTGATCATGCCGGTACTGGTGCTCGCGGTCCAGAACTCCGTTCAGCCCGCCGACCTCGGCGCCGCCACCAGTGCCAACAACTACTTCCGGCAGATCGGCGGCAGCGTCGGCGCCGCCGTTTTCGGGACGCTCTTCGCGGGCCGCCTCGCGGACGCGCTCGCCGCCCGCCTGCCGTCCGGCGCCGACCTCCCCGACCCCGAGTCGATCACCCCGCAGCTGGTCCATGCCATGGAGCCCGCGCTGCGCGACAGTTATATCCAGGCGTACGCCGACGCGATGCCGCGGATCTTCCTCTACCTCGTGCCGGTGCTCGTGCTCGGCCTGTTCCTCGCCTTCTTCCTCAAGGAGAAACCGCTGGTGTCCCACCACAGCCCCGAAACCGACGCCGAGTCCACCACCGGGTCGGCACCGATCCCCGCAGCCCGCGTCACCGCCGCCCCGCCGCCCGTGTACCTGTCGGGTGTTCCGGTGAGCGGCAGCGTCCAGCACCCCGACGGCACCAAGGTCCCGAGTGCCGCCCTCACTCTCATCGACGTCCAGGGACAGCAGGTCGGGCGGGGCGCGAGCGGCGACGACGGGAGGTACGCGCTGAGCGTGCCCGGCGCCGGTGCGTACGTCCTCATCGCCGCGGCGGGCGGGCACCAGCCGCAGGCCGTCAGCGTCACCGTGGGCGAACGGCCCGTCGAGCTCGATGTGGTGCTCGGCGGTGCCGGGCGCCTCGCCGGGTCCGTCGTCACCGCCGACGGCATCCCCGTGCGCGATGCCGCCGTCACCCTCACCGACGTGCGCGGCGAAGTGGTCGCTTCCACCCGCAGTGGTCGCGAGGGAGGTTATGTGATCTCGGAGCTGGTGGCCGGCGAGTACACCCTCGCAGCCAGCGCCCCCGCCTTCCGGCCCGCCGCGCTGCCGGTGAGCGTGCAGGCCGCCAGGGAGACCCGGCAGGACATCGAACTCGCCGGGGGCGCGGTGCTGCGCGGCATCGTGCGGGCAAGTGGTGGCCGGCCCGTCGAGGACGCCCGGGTCACGCTGCTGGACGCGGCGGGCAACGTGGTCGACACGCTCACCACCGGGCCCGACGGGGCGTTCCGGTTCGTGGACCTCTCCACCGGTGAGTACACGGTGATCGCGGCCGGGTATCCGCCCGTGGCCACCGTCCTCCAGGTGGCCGGCGGCGGACGCACCGAACGTGACCTCCAACTGGGGCACGAGGACTGACCGGGGAACAGCCGGCCGGCCGGGGACCGGACCGGCCGGACCCACGACGAACCCGCCCCGGCCGCACTGCTCGACGCCGACTTTCACGACGAGTCCGGCCGCGGCCCGCTGGTGGTGAGCAGCCTCGCACGCGAATGGGGCAGCGGCACCACGGCGCACGGCAAGACCGTCTGGTTCGAACAGACACTCGGCCGGGTTCCGCGCCCCAGGGCCGCACATCTGGTGAAGGATGCCGTTCCGGGGGCGGATGGTGTGCGTGGTCTTGCCGCCCCGGCCCCGGGAGGGTAGGCCGGACCTGAGCAACATCCCTCGGAACCAACGGACTCGGGAGTGCCCATGGGCGTGTCGGAGCGGTACCGCGATGCGTGGGAGGGCTACTGGTCCGCCACCTCGGACACGCCGGGCGAGGCGATCTGGGACGCCGACCCGGCCCTCAGCTCGATTCCCCACAGCGCACTGCTCCTGCCGTACGCCGACACCTCACTGCCCGTCGTCGACCTCGGCTGCGGAAACGGCACCCAGACCCGCTGTCTCGCCACCCGCTTCGCGCGCGGGATAGGGGTGGACCTCTCGCACGCGGCGATCGCGCACGCACGCCGCGCGGACACCGAGGGGGTGGCCGAGTTCGCCCAGCTCGACCTGGTCGACGCCGAGGCCGTGGCGGCCCTGCACGAGCGGATCGGCGACGCGAACGTCTACATGCGTGCGGTGATCCACCAGAGCGAGGCCGAGGCCAGGCCCGGCATCGCCGCGGCGGTCACGACGCTGCTGGGGGAGCGGGGCCGGGCGTTCGTCGCCGAGCTGACCCCGGACTCCAAGGTGGTGCTGCAGCAGATGGTGCAGGGCCCGGACGGTCCGCCGGAGAAGCTGCGGCGGGTGCTGGACCACGGGCTGAATCCGGCGAGTGCCACCGTGGAGGAGGTGCCCCGGCTGCTGCGGGCGGCCGGACTGACCACGCTGGCCGACGGTGACACCGCCCTGGCCCAGACCGCGTATCTGCCCGACGGAACCCGTCTCGACCTGCCCGCGCGCTGGTTCGTACTGGCCGCGACGACCGCCGTCGGCTGAAGGCCGGGCGAACCGCCGTCACACCCCCTCGCCGCTCCGCAGCAGTGCCATCAACTCCCGTGCACCCGGGCTCATGGCCCGAGCCGCCGGGAGCACCACGGCACTCTCGTAGCAAGGCTGCCGAGGCCCTTCGAGCCCGACCGCCGCCAGCCCCCGCGCCTCGGGCTTGCGGGAGAAGTGATGGGGTACCAGAGCGATCCCCAGCCCCTCGTGCACCAGCTCCAGCAAACTGTGCACGTCGTTGACCTCCAGACCCACCGTGCGCCGCACTCGCGCCTCGGCGAACGCCCCGTCCGCCGCTCGCCGCGGCCCCCAGTCCGGATGGAAGTCGATGAAGGACTCACCGGTCAGTTCGTCCCACGCGACGCGGTCCGCCGCCGTGAACCGGTGGCCGGGGGCGCAGAGCACGACCATGGGCTCACGTGCCAGCGGGTGGAGTTCACCGCGCCACTCGACGGAGCTGACGGTCGCGGCGAAGGCGGCGTCGAGTCGTCCGCCGGCCACCCCGTCCACCAGACTCGTGGTGCCCTCCTGACGGAGCCGGATCTCCATCAGTGGATGCCTGCGGTGGAACGCCGCCAGCAGACGCGGAAGATGCACCCCCGGCACACATTGCTCGACGCCCACCGACAAGGTGCCGCGCAGCAGTCCGCGTACCGCGTCGACGGCGTCCTTGGCCGCCCGCGCGCCCGCCAGTGTGCGCTCGGCCTCCACCAGCAGCGCGCGTCCCGCCTCGGTCAGCCGAACGCTGCGCGTGGTGCGGCTGAAGAGCGGGGTCCTCAGCTCCTGCTCCAGGGCCCGGACGGATGCGGAGAGGCCGGACTGCGACACGGCGAGACGTTCGGCGGCACGGGTGAAGTGCTGCTCCTCGGCGACGGCGACGAAGTGTTCCAGCTGGCGCAATTCCATGATTGAGAAATGTAGTCGCTGAATCCCAGCGGAATCTCCTGTTGGACTGCTGGATCGTTGTCGGTGAACCTGGACCCCTGCCCACCGCAACCGCCCCTCTTCCGCGGAGCCCCCATGTACCTGCCGTCCGCCGACCGCTACCACTCCATGCCCTACCGGCGCACCGGACGCAGCGGTCTGCTGCTTCCCGCGGTCTCCCTCGGCCTGTGGCACAACTTCGGCGGCGACCGGACACCGGAGAGCCAGGGCCGGATCCTGCGCAGGGCCTTCGATCTCGGCATCACCCACTTCGATCTCGCCAACAACTACGGGCCGCCGCCCGGCGCCGCCGAGACCGCGATGGGACGCGCGCTGGGAACGGACTTCGCCCGGCTCCGGGACGAGCTCGTCATCTCGACGAAGGCGGGTCACCGGATGGGGGACGGCCCGTACGGGGAGTGGGGGTCCAGGAAGAGCCTGCTCTCCTCGCTGGACCAGAGCCTCACCCGGCTCGGGCTCGACCACGTCGACATCTTCTACTCCCACCGCTTCGACCCGGACACCCCGCTCGAAGAGACGATGGGCGCACTCGACTCGGCGGTACAGCAGGGCAAGGCGCTCTACGTCGGCGTCTCCAACTACTCCCCGGAGCAGACCCGACAGGCAGCCCGGATCCTCCAGGAGCTGGGCACCCCGCTCCTGATCCACCAGCCGCGTTATTCGATGCTGGACCGCTGGGTCGAGAACGGTCTGCTCACGACGCTGGACGAACTGGGCACCGGCTCGATCGCCTACTCGCCGCTGGAGCAGGGCATCCTCTCCGACCGCTATCTGCGTGGCATCCCGGAAGGCTCCCGCGCGGCGGGCAACAGCCCCTTCCTGACGCCCGATTCGGTCACTCCGGAGCTGGTGGACCGGCTGCGGGCGCTGGACGAGGTGGCTTCTGCGCGGGGGCAGTCCCTCGCGCAGATGGCCGTGGCGTGGGTGCTGCGAGGCGGCCGGGTCACCTCCGCCGTGATCGGGGCGAGCAGCGTCTCCCAGTTGGAGAACAGTGTCGAGGCGGTTCGCAATCTGGAGTTCGGTGACGAGGAACTGACCCGGATCGAGAAGATCCTCCGGGGCATGGACGGCCGCTGAGGGTGGGCCCGTAATCCCTGGCGGGCGCGGATTACGGGGCAACCCTTAGCCCACCCACCCTCGCAACAGCCCCTCCCGCCCCGCACTCCGGGGCGACCCGCCCTCCCACGCGCGGCCCCACTCCGACATCGCCGCCGGCGTCGTCGCCATCGTCGCAGCGCCCTCCGTGAGGCGGGCCAGGAGGGCGTGGGAGAGGTCGGCCTCGGCCTGGGAGTAGCCGGCAGCGGCGGCGACGTAGGCCGCCAGCTCCTGGTCGCCGTTGGACGATTCCACGCGCACCGTCATCATCGCCGGGGCCTTGCCCACCAGGCCGTGGCCCATGGGCAGGGCCATCTCCCGCACCGTTTCCAGGGCCACGTCCTTGACCACGCCGACCTGCCGCATCAGGGACTTCACGGGGACGCCCGCCACCGTCAAGGCGTTCACGTCCTCCCACAGGCAGAGGCCGGACTGTCCGTCGCCGAGGGCCACCACGCCCTCGGGGGTCAGACGCACCCCGGGAGCCGGACCGGACGGCTTCGCGCCCACGTACACGTCGCCCTCGGCGATCCAGAACAGGCCCACCATGGCCATGGGTTGCTCACTTCTCCCGACGGCGGCGGCCGCTGCCGTGTCACACATCAAATGATCACGTCGTCGTCCGCAACGTGCGAAGGAGCCGGGAAGTCCCGCTTTCCCGCCCTATTCCCGAGCGGCTGTTCGTGCCCTGGCCCGGCCGGTGTAGCGGTGGAACCACGGCATGGCCTCCTCCAGGGCCGCCGAGACTCCGAACAAAAGGTCCTCGCGGCCCCAGCCGGCCGTGAGGGAGACACCGAGCGGCAGACCTTCGCAACTCCAGCCCAGCGGAAGGCTGATGACCGGGAACCCGGTGGCGTTCCCGAGGACGGTGTTGCCGGTGAAGGCGGTCATCGCGGCCAGTTCGGCCGCCGGATCCGTGTCGTTCCGCAGCTGACCGATGAACGTCGGCGGGGCCGTCACGGTCGGGGTGATCACGATGTCGGCGTCCGCGTGGTCGAGTGCCCAGGTCCGTGCCCTGGCCTGGACGACACCGATCGATGCGGCCAGCTCGCCCGAGGTCAACTCCTGTGACCGGTGAAGGAGATGGCGGACGATCGGGCGCAACGCCGTCCCGTCGAACGCCATGGCCCTGGACCCGACCAACGCGGTGAACATCGTCCGGAAGCTCTCGGTGAACTCGGGGTCCGCCGCCTGGTCCCGGGTGAAGACGTCATGGCCGAGACCGGCCAGCGCACGCGCGGTGAGTTCGGCGGCGGCGGCGACCTCGGCGTCCACGGGTCCTCCCGAGACCGAGCCCTGCGCGAGCGCCACCCGGAGCCGGGGGAGCGGCACCTCGCAGGCGCGCTCGTAGCTGACGGCGCGGGGCGGATGCACCGTGCCGGCCCCGGTACGGGCGGTCAGCGCGTCCAGGAACGCGGCGGTGTCGCGGACGGTGCGGGCCAGCGGGCCCCGCACGGAGAGCCCCATCCCGTCATGGCCGGCCGGGCCCGCGGTGACGAGCCCGCGGCTGGGTTTGAGCCCGACCACCCCGCAGGCGCTCGCGGGGGAGCGCACCGAGCCGGCGGTGTCGCTGCCCTGCGCGATCGGCACCAGCAGTGCGCCGACCGCCGCGGCCGCGCCACCACTGCTGCCGGCCGCGCTGCGGTTCAGGTCGAAGGGGCTGCGCGCCGGGGCGGAGACCTCGGGCTCGGTGTAGCAGGCCGCCCCGAACTCGGGAACGGTGGTCTTGCCGAGGCTGATCAGCCCGGCATCGGCCATGACGTCGACGATCTCGTCGTTGTGCCCGGGAATCCAGTCGCGGAACAGCGCGGAGCCCAGCGTGGTGCGCACCCCCGCGGTGGCCTCCAGGTCTTTGATCGCGGTGGGTACGCCGAACAGGCGCGGCAGTTCGGTGCGGTCCGCCGAGCGCAGGACGCGTTCGGCTTCGGCCGCCGCGGTGCGGGCCAGGTCGGCCGACACAGTGGTGAACGCCCCCACCCGGTCGCCGTACCCGATCCGGGCCAGCAGATGGTCCACCACCTCGGTCGGGCTCGTTTCACCGCGCCGGTAGGCGGCGGCCAGTTGAAGGGCGGTGAGTTCGTGCAACTCCGTCATGTCGCTCCCATTGCTGTTTCGTTACGCGTATCGATATGGTGCGGGCATGGTGGTCGAGAAGACAAGCACTCCGAAGTACGGCCGTCCCCGGGCGGTGACGCTCGACGCGATCCTGGACGCGGCGACCGAACTGGCCGACGACCAGGGGCTCGATGCGGTGAGCTTGCGAGCGCTGGCCGACCGGCTGGACGTGTCACCGATGGCGATCCACCGCACGACGGGCGGCATCGACGCGCTCCAGCACGCGTTGGTGTCCCGGATCGTCGGCGGGGTGACCCGCTCCGTGGACTGGCCGGACGAATGGCGCGATGTCGTCCGGCTGTTCGCGGACACGCTGCACGACCTGCTCATGCGGCACCCGGTCATCCTGGAGGCGCACCGCCGCGCCTCACTCGTCGGACCCGGCGCGGACGATGTCGCGTACCGGGTCGTGGCGGCGCTGCGCAGCGCAGGCCTCGACGAGGAGGCCGCCGCATACGCGTACGGCACCCTGCACGACTTCGTCACCGGCCATGTGGCGATCCGCCTCGGCCGCGGCGATCTGGAACTGCACCATCTCCCGCCCGAACGCCGGGTCGCGTCGGTGTTCGCGGACCACCACGACTACGACCGCCGGTTCTCCTTCGGCCTCGACTTCGTCATCGGCGGGATCGCCGCCGCTGCCGCCACCCCCGTATCGCACGAGGAGCAGAGATGACCCCCTCCCCCCGGGACCTGCCGAAGACGCCGGAGACGGAACTGCCGAAGACGCACCGCCTGATGGCCCCGAGCGGACGTCGCATCGCGTACTGCTCGTACGGCGACCCCGCCGCCCCGCCCGTGATCGTGCTCCACGGCACCCCCGGCAGCCGCTACGAGGGCCTCGCGCTGCGGCAGGCGGCGACGGACGCGGGCCTGCATCTGGTCTTCCCGGACCGTCCGGGCTACGGCGAGACCGATCCCGTACCCGGTCGCGGCTTCCATCGCTGGAACGACGACTTCGTGGCCCTGCTCGACCACCTCGGCCATGAGCGGGCCACAGTCGTGGCGATCTCGGGCGGCGGTGGGTACGCGCTCTCGGCGGCCCAGAAGCATCCTGGGCGGGTCACACGACTGATCCTCGCGTGCGCCGCTGTCCCCGGAGCCCCCCGCGAGGCGTACGCGCGCCGGATCCCGCTGGTCAAGTGGATGAACCGGATCGTCCTCTGGGCCCCGGCGATCGCCCGGCCGATGCTCGCCGGGAAGGGGATCTTCAAGAAGGCGAGGCGCGAGCCGAACCTCGACGCCTGGCCCCGCTCCGATCGGCTGATCATGAGCACTCCCGCCTTCCGGGCGCTGTCCGACGTGGACACCACCGAGGGCGGGCGCCAGGGCGTGGACGCGGCCGTCACCGACCTCGCCGGCTACTCCCGCCCGCTGCCGGACCCGCTGGGCTCGGTCTCCGTCCCGACCCTGTTCCTCCACGGCGAGGCGGACGGCAACGTCCCCGTCGAGGTGGCGCGCTGGGCGCATGCGCAGATCCCGGGCGCCGAGCTGCGCACCGTCCCCGACGGCGGTCACCTGTTCCTGCTCGCGGACCCGGAGCCGCTCCTGCGGGAACTGATCTGAGCGGTGAGCCCGGTGATGTGAGGATGGCCGGCATGACATGGACGGCACCTCACATCGAACGTACGACCGTCGACGGGGACCAGCTGAACGTCCCGAGCACCGCGGACGAGCGGGTCATGCTGGAGGGCTGGCTCCGGTGGCACCGCGAGACGCTGCTCACCAAGTGCGCCGGGCTGACTCCGGCTCAGCTCGCCCGTACCGCCGCCGAGCCCTCCGGCCTCACCCTCCTCGGCCTGGTGCGGCACATGGCGGAGATCGAACGCTGGTGGTTCCGTCGGAGCTTCGCGGGCGAACCGATCGGTGATGTCTTCACCGGTCCGGGCGACGGCGACGAGGGCATCGAAGGCGTCGACGCCGCTCACCCCGAGCGCGACTTCGCCGCCTTCCGCGCCGAGATCGAGGCGTGCGAGGCCGCCGTGGCGGGGCGCGGCCTCGACGAGGCATTCCTCTCGACGACCCGCGGCCGGGACGTCAGCCTCCGCTGGGTGTACCTGGTGATGATCCAGGAGTACGCCCGCCACAACGGTCACGCGGACCTGCTGCGCGAGCGGACCGACGGCGTCACGGGTGACTACCCCGCACCGGCATGACGGTGACCGGCCCCCCCCACCGGGGGACCGGCCACTCTTCGCCGACGAGGCGTACGGCGCGTGCCTCAGCCGGTGCCCGCCTCGGGCGGATAGACGGCCGCGTGGACCGACCGGAACAGGGCGTCGACCTCCGGGCCGCTGAGCCCCTGCGCCCGTGCCCGGTCCAGCCACTCGGCGAGCGATGTGCGCAAGGGGGAGTCGGCGCCCGCCTGGGGCGGGACGAGGGAGCGGGTGATGAAGGTGCCCGCTCCCTGCCGGACCTCGGCGAGGCCCGCGCGCTCCAGCTCGCGGTACGCCTTGAGAGTGGTGTTCGGGTTGACCTTGGTCTCGGCCGCGACCTGAGCGGCTGTGGGCAACCGGTCACCCTCCTCCAGGGCGCCCATGCGCAGCGCCTGTTCGACCTGTCGCACGATCTGGAGGTACGTCGCCACTCCGCTGCGCCGGTCGATACGGAACACGACCACTGCCTTCACCTCCGTTCGACTGCCGAAACCCTATGTACCTGCGGCGGCAGGTCCTAGAGGGGGCGACGGGACACCCGCCACAGGACGAACGCGGTGAGTACGGCGGTACCCGCGAGCAGGATGCCCGCCCCGGTCCACTGCATGGCCGGCATCTGGTCGAAGCCGAGGTACTCGTAGACATTGTTGACGATGCCGTGCTGCTTGACGCACGCGTCCGAGGCCGCTTCGGTCGGCTTGGCGCACAGGCCCCAGCCGTAGAGATGGCCGTCGGCGGAACCGATCCAGCGGTCCACCTCGAGCGACCCGTCCACCCGTGAGGGCATGTCCGCGTCGAGCGGGTAGACGATCGTGCGGGTCGGGGCGAGGTGGACGAGCATCTCGTCCCAGAAGACCCCGACCGCCGCGGCGAAGACGAACGTGATCGCCATGGAGGCGAGGACGCGGCGGGCCAGCACACCGATGGTGACGCCGGCGGCGGTCATGAAGAGACAGAGCGCGGGGAGCATCGGGCCGGTGCTGTCGAAGACCGATCCCTCCCACCACTCGCCGGGAAACACCGAACGGTAGGGCTTCCACCACCAGGTGAACAGCGCCGAGAGCACCGCGGCGGTCACGATCACCGCCGCGTAGCACCAGGCGAACTTCGTCGCCACCCAGCGGCGGCGTGACACCGACTGGGTGGTGACCAGCTGCGCGGTGCCCTGCTCCTGATCTCCCGCGATCAGCGGGGCGCCGACGAAGACGGCGAGGATCATCGGCAGCCCGCCCAGTGCGGTGATGAGGAGAGTCACACCGCGCGAGTCGAACGTCGGCTGCGCAAGTTCCTTCCCCGGCCAGCCCGCGGCGTCCAGGAGGTCCTTCATGTGGCTGCGCTCGTAGACGATCCAGATCGAGCCGAGGACCGCCACGGCGAGCAGGGTGAGCAGCGCGGCCCGGTGCTGGCGCACCACGAGCCAGCTCAGCCCGCGCAGCATGCGGGGCCCCGGGGTGCGCCCGGTCCGGGGGGCGTCGGTCAGGGTGGTGCTCATGAGGTGTGGCTCCCTTCGGCCTCGGTACGGGCACCGGGTGTGAACAACGAGGGCGCGTCCGGCGAGCGGAGATGCGCCAGCAGCACCTCCTCCAGGCTGGGTTCGGAGACCACCCAGTCACCCGACAGAGGGCCGTTCGTCCGTACCAGCGCGTGGAACTGCCGGCCCTGGACGCGGCACTCGATCACGGTGTGCGGGGCCAGCGCGGCGGCCGGGTCCCCTTCCGCGGCGAGCCCGGTCACCAGCGCGTGGGCCGGGACGAGCGCGTCCGCGTCGCCCGCCATCCGGATCCTGCCGCCCGCGAGGACGAGCAAGTAGTCGCACATGTCCTCCAGCTCGGTGAGCATGTGGGAGGACATCACCACCGTGGTGCCGCGCTCGACGGCCTCCGACATCAGCAGGGTGCTCATGTCGTGGCGGGCCAGCGGGTCGAGGTCGGACATCGGCTCGTCGAGCAGCAGCAGGTCGGGCCGCTTGCCGAAGGCCAGCGCGAACGCGACGCGGGTGCGCTGCCCACCGGAGAGAGTGCCCACGCGGGCGTCCATCGGCACCTGGCCCGACCGCACGATCCGCTCCGCCGCGGCCATGTCCCAGCCGGGGTTGAGCTCGGCGCCCATGCGCAGCGTGTCGGCCACGGTGAACCGCTTGAACAGCGGCTTGTCCTGCCCGAGGAACGCGAACTTGGGCATCACCTCGGGGTCGTCCACGGGCACGCCGAAGACCCTGAGATCGCCTCCCGTGGGCTGCACCTGACGGGTCGCGATCCTCAGCAGGGTGCTCTTCCCGGCTCCGTTGGGGCCGACGAGACCGCAGATCCGACCGGCCGGCAGCCGGAACGAGATGTTTTGCAGCGCCCAGCCGCGCCGGTAGCGCTTACCCAGGCCGCGGGCCTCCAGGGCCCATGCGCCGGACGCGCCGTCCGGGGTGAATGCGTCTGCCATGCACTTCGCCTCAATTCCATTAGTCAATTAATGGAATCATGGTCTGGGTGCGGGAAGGCTGTCAAGGCGACGAGGGCCGTCCCGGCCGACGGTCGGACGTGACGTGTCCGGAATGCTCCTGATGGGGGTGTGGGTCGCGCTCTCTTCGCAGGACTGGACCATTGAACGTCTCTGTGGCTCTGGCCTGGAGGTTCTTCGGCGCGTAGCGTGACCCCGCATGAAGATCCTGATCAGCGCGGACATGGAAGGCGCCACCGGCGTGACCTGGCCGGCCGATGTGCTGCCGGGCACCCCGCAGTGGGAGCGATGCCGCGCCATGTTCACCTCCGACGTGAACGCGGCGGCGCTCGGCTTCTACGACGGCGGCGCCGACGAGGTGCTCGTCAACGAGGCCCACTGGTCCATGCGCAACCTTCTGCTGGAGCGGCTCGACGACCGGGTCCAGATGCTCACCGGCAGGCACAAGTCCCTCTCCATGGTGGAAGGCGTCCAGCACGGCGACGTCGACGCCATCGCCTTCGTGGGCTACCACACGGGCGCCGGTACGGAAGGGGTGCTCGCCCACACCTATCTCGCGAACTCCCTCACCGGGGTCTGGCTCAACGGCGTCCGGGCGAGCGAGGGGCTGCTCAACGCGCATGTCGTGGCCGAGTACGGCGTTCCCGTCGTCCTCGTCACGGGCGACGACCTGACCTGCGCGGACGCGCAGGGGTACGCCCCGCAGGCACGCAAGGTCGCCGTGAAGGACTATGTGTCGCGCTACGCCGCGGTGTGCCGCACCCCGGCCCGTACCGCCGCCGACATCCGTGCGGCGGCCAAGGAAGCGACCGCGCTGGCGGTACGCCACACGCCGGTGGAGGGCGGTCCCTTCACCGTCGAGCTGGAGTTCGACGCCGAGCACCTGGCCGGCGCGGCCACCGTCGTCCCCGGCGTGGCACCCGGAGGTGAACGGCGCGTCGCCTACACCAGCGGGACGATGTACGAAGCTATCCGCACGTTCAAGGCCGTGACGACCATCGTGTCGTCCGCCGTGGAGGAACAGTATGGCTGAGGCGACCGACCCCCGACAGGGCGTCGACGAACGGGCGCTGGACGAATCGGTGACGTTCACCTCCGAGCTGATCCGGATCGACACCACCAACCGCGGCGGCGGCGACTGCCAAGAACGCCCGGCCGCCGAGTACGTCGCCGAGCGGCTGGCCGACGCCGGACTCGAACCCACCCTCCTGGAGCGCACCCCGGGACGCACCAACGTGGTGGCCCGGATCGCGGGCACCGATCCCTCCGCCGACGCCCTGCTCGTGCACGGCCATCTCGACGTCGTCCCGGCCGAGGCCGACGACTGGACCGTGCACCCCTTCTCCGGAGAGGTACGCGACGGTGTCGTCTGGGGACGCGGCGCCATCGACATGAAGAACATGGACGCGATGGTCCTGGCCGTCGTCCGGGCCTGGGCGCGGGCCGGTGTCCGGCCCCGTCGCGACATCGTGATCGCGTACACCGCCGACGAGGAGGCCAGTGCCGAGGACGGCTCCGGCTTCCTCGCCGACCGGCACGCCGGACTCTTCGAAGGGTGCACGGAAGGCATCAGCGAGTCCGGTGCCTTCACCTTCCACGCCGGACCCTCCATGCCGCTCTACCCGATCGCCGCGGGCGAGCGCGGCACCGCCTGGCTGAAGCTCACCGCCCACGGCAAGGCGGGGCACGGCTCCAAGGTCAACAAGGCCAACGCGGTCAGCACACTCGCCTCGGCCGTCGCCCGGATCGGCCAGCACGCATGGCCGGTCAGGCTCACCCCGACGGTCCGCGCCGCGCTCATCGAGATCGCCGCGCTGCACGGCATCCACCCCGACCTCGACGCCCCCGGCTTCGACGTGGACGAACTGCTCGGCAGGCTCGGCCCGGCCGCCGCCCTGGTCGAGCCGACCGTCCGCAACAGTTCCAACCCGACCATGCTGGAGGCCGGGTACAAGGTCAACGTGATCCCGGGCCACGCCACCGCGTACATCGACGGCCGGATGGTGCCCGGCGGCGAGGACGAGTTCCACGCCACTCTGGACCGGCTGACCGGATCCGATGTCGACTGGGAGTTCCACCACCGCGAGGTCCCGCTGGAGGCGCCGGTCGACTCGCCGACCTTCGCGAAGCTGCGTGCCGCGATCGAGCGCTTCGACCCGGACGGCCATGTCGTGCCGTACTGCATGTCGGGCGGCACGGACGCCAAGCAGTTCTCCCGGCTCGGCATCGCGGGCTACGGCTTCTCGCCGCTGAAGCTGCCCGTCGGCTTCGACTACCAGGCGCTGTTCCACGGCGTCGACGAACGCGTCCCCGTCGAAGCCCTGCACTTCGGCGTCCGCGTCCTCGATCACTATCTGCGCACGGCCTGACCCGCTACGGGGGGAATTCATCATGGTGTCCACAGGGGCCTACGGAACATGGCCGTCACCGATCGACGCACGGCTCGCGGCGTCGCACGACGGCCGCCCGGAGTATGTCGGCGTGGTCGGCGACGAGGTGTGGTGGACGGAGCCGCGCCCTGCCGAGGCGGGCCGTCGCGCCCTGATCCGTCGCCGGGCGGACGGGACCACCGCCGCCGCGCTGCCCGCTCCATGGAACGTACGGAGCCGTGTCATCGAGTACGGAGGACAGCCCTGGACCGGGGCCGAACGCGCCGAGGGGGGTCCGCTGATCGTCTTCGTCGACTTCGCCGACCAGCGGCTGTACGCCCACGCCCCCGACGGATCCGGCGAACCCCGGCCACTGACCCCGGTCTCACCCGTCGGCGGCGGGCTGCGCTGGGTCGACCCGCAGCTCCACCTCGACCGGGGCGAGGTCTGGTGCGTCCTGGAGGAGTTCACCGGCGAGGCACCCACCGAACTGCGCCGGGTGCTCGCCGCAGTGCCCCTGGACGGCTCCGCGGCCGACGACCGTTCGGCGGTACGTGAACTCTCCGACGACAGCCACCGGTTCGTCACCGGACCGAAGCTCTCGCCCGACGGACGGCGGGCGGCCTGGGTCGCCTGGGACCACCCGCGCATGCCGTGGGACGGCACCGAGGTGATGCTCGCGGACGTCGCCGAGGACGGTACGTTCCAGCACGCCCGGAGTTTCGGCGGCGGCCCCGAGGAATCGGTGCCGCAGATCGAGTGGGGTGCCGACGGGCAGCTGCTCTTCGCCAGTGACCGCAGCGGCTGGTGGAACCTGTACCGCGCCGACCCGCATCGGGGCGCGGTGGCGCTCTGCCCCCGGGAAGAGGAGTTCGCCGGACCGCTCTGGAAGATCGGCCTCAGCTGGTTCCGGCCCCTGGAGAACGGTCTGATCGCCACCGTCCACGGCCGGGGCACCACCACGCTCGGCATCCTCGATCCGGAGACCGGCGAACTCGTCGACGTCGCCGGGCCCTGGACCGAATGGGCCGAGTCGCTCGCCGTGCACGGCAGCCGGGTCATCGGTATCGCCGCCGGGCCGTACAGCGCCTACGAGGTCGTCGAACTGGACACCGCGACCGGCCGCACCCGGATCATCGGCACACCGCACGAGGACGCCGTCGACCCCGCGTACTACCCGCAGCCCGAGGACCGCACCTTCACCGGGTCCGACGGACGGGAGATCCACGCCCACATCTACCCGCCCCGGAACCCCGGCCGGACCGGTCCCGAAGGTGAACTGCCGCCCTATGTGGTCTGGGCGCACGGCGGCCCCACCGGCCATGCCGCGCTCGTACTCGACCTGGAGATCGCCTACTTCACTTCGCGCGGCATCGGGGTCGCCGAGGTGAACTACGGCGGCTCAACGGGCTACGGCAGGGCCTATCGCAACCGGCTGCGCGAACAGTGGGGCGTCGTCGACGTCGAGGACTGCGCGGCCGTCGCCGAGGCGCTGGCCGCCGAGGGCACGGCCGACCGGCGACGGCTCGCCATCCGGGGCGGCAGCGCCGGCGGCTGGACCACCGCGGCCTCGCTGACCGGCACCGATGTCTACGCCTGCGGCACGATCATCTACCCCATCCTCGATCTGACCGGCTGGGGCACCGACGAGACCCATGACTTCGAGTCGCAGTACCTGGAATCCCTGGTCGGCCCGCTCGCCGAAGTCCCGGCCCGCTACCGCGAACGGTCGCCGGTCAGCCGCACCGACCGGCTGACCACCCCCTTCATCCTGCTCCAGGGGCTGGACGACCCGATCTGCCCGCCCGTCCAGTGCGAGCGGTTCCTGGACCGGGTCGAAGGGCGCGGCATCCCGCACGCGTACCTCACCTTCGAGGGGGAGGGGCACGGGTTCCGGCGCGCCGACACCATGATCCGCGCCCTGGAGGCCGAACTCTCGCTGTACGGCCAGACCTTCGGCATCGACTGTCCCGACGTACCGCGGCTGGAGCTGAAGAAGTGACCCTCGCCCCCCTGACCCGCCCCGCCCGGCTGCGTCCGGGTGCCGGGATCGCCGTCGTGTCCCCGAGCGGACCGGTGCCCGCCGACCGTCTCGACGCGGGCCTGGACGTACTGCGCGGCTGGGGACTCGTCCCCGTCGAGGCACCCCGTGCGCGCGACGTGCACCCGGAGTTGGACTACCTCGCCGGCACGGACGAGGCGCGGGCCCGGGATCTCCAGGAGGCCTGGTGCGATCCGTCCGTCGACGCGGTGATCTGCGCCCGCGGCGGATACGGCGTGCAGCGCATGGTCGACCTGGTGGACTGGGCGGCGATGCGCGCGGCCGGGCCCAAGGTGTTCATCGGCTACAGCGACATCACCGTGCTCCACGAGGCGTTCGCCCGACGCATGGGCCTCGCCACCCTGCACGGGCCGATGGCAGGAACCGAGACCTTCCTCAAGGACCCGGACACCCAGGAGTCCCTGCGGGCGACCCTGTTCGAGCCCGATTCGGTGCGTACTCTCGGCCTTCCCTCGGCGAGGGTGCTGGTCCCCGGCAGGGCCCGTGGCATCACCTACGGCGGCTGCGTGAGCCTGCTCGCCGCCGACATCGGCACCCCGCACGCCCGGACGTCGGCCGACGGCGGGCTGCTGTTGATCGAGGACACCACCGAGGACCCGTACAACATCGACCGCATCCTCACCCAACTGCTGCGGGCGGGGGCGCTCGACGGGGTGTCCGGGGTGGCCTGCGGTTCCTGGGCGGGCTGCGGTCCGTACGAGGAGGTGCGGGCGGTCCTCGTCGACCGGCTCGGCCCCCTGGGTGTACCCGTCGTCGAGGAGCTGGGCTTCGGGCACGGGCCGACCGCGCTGACGATTCCGCTCGGAGTGCCCGCCGTGCTGGACGCGCCGGCCGACGGCGGCCCCGCCACGCTCACCGTCGAGGTACCCGCGCTGGCCTGAACCGCGGGAATTCGCGAAGAAGTTGAGCATCCTTCAGGGTACGGGGGCCTGGGCATTGACATCGCCATGACACGCGTCACAGCATGAGCGCGGTCCAGTACTTACTGGCCGGTAAGTAGCTCTCGGTGTGGAGGCCTTTGTGTCACGTGCTGTTTCCCGCTCCCGGTCCGGGCACCGGACGCTGTCCCGGAAGGCGATCGCGTACGCGGTCGGAGCCGCGCTCGCCGCACCGCTGTTCCTCGCCGGTGCGGCGCATGCGAGCGCCGGCGAGACCTCCCCGTACACCGTCACCCCGTTGAAGTTCACCCTTCGGGCGGGCGGCCGGTCCTGCACCGTGGACGCCGATCTGTACCGTCCCGCCGGGGCCGACGCCCAGCATCCCGTCCCCGCCGTGCTCGCCACCAACGGCTTCGGCGGCAGCAAGTCCGACGGTTCGACCGACGCCATCGGCAAGGCCTTCGCCTCCCGCGGCTACGTCGGCCTCGTCTACTCCGGCCTCGGCTTCGGCAGGTCCGGCTGTCTCATCACGCTCGACGACCCGGCCATCGACGGGAAGGTCGCCGCCGGACTCATCGACTTCCTCGCCGGAACACGCGCCGCCGACGACGGCACCAAGGCCGACTACGTCACCAAGGACGGCACGGGCGACCCCAGGGTCGGCATGATCGGCGGTTCGTACGGCGGTGCCATCCAGATGGCGACAGCGGCCGTCGACCGCCGCGTCGACGCCCTCGTGCCGCTGATCACCTGGAACGACCTCGCCTATGCGCTCGCGCCCAACAACGCCGGTACGCACGAGGGGGTTTCGTCCGACACCGCCGGTGTCTTCAAGTGGCAGTGGACCAACGGCTTCTACCTGATGGGGGAGGGGCAGACGATCCTCCACGCGAGCCTGGACCCGTCCCGGTTCGGCAGTCTCTCCTGCCTGCACTTCGCCGCGCAGGCCTGCGACACCATCCGGCTGCTCAACTCCGGCCGCTACCCGGCGGACAGGACCGCCGCGATGCTCGACTACGCGCGCGGCGTATCGCCCGTCGCCCACCTCAGCGGGGTCAAGGCGCCCACTCTGCTCGTCCAGGGCCAGGCCGACAGCCTGTTCAACCTGAACGAGGCCACCGCCACGTACAACACCCTCAAGGCGCAGGGCACCACCACCAAGATGATCTGGCAGGCCTGGGGACACAGCGGCGGGCGCGTTCCCGGTGAACTCGACCTGGGCAAGGGCAACCTGGAGACCAGCTACGTCGGACAGCGCGTCCTCGCCTGGTTCGACCGCTACCTCCAGCACAGGCAGAACACCGACACCGGGCCCGAGTTCGCCTACTACCGTGACTGGAAGAGCGGCTACGGCACTGCGGCCGCGGTACCGGCCCTGAGCCGGAAGATGTACCTCTCCGGTGACGGCAAGCTCGTCGACAACCGGTCCAAGGTCACCCGGGGCAGCCGCCAGTACGCCAACTGGCTCGTGCCGACCAGTCACTCGGAGAGCTCGCTCGCCGGAATCATCGGACTGCCCGACCCCGAGCCGTACGACATCAAGGGCACCTACCTGGGCTGGTGCAGCGCCCCGTTGACCGCCGCCGTGGATGTCGTCGGTGCGCCGAAGGCCACGCTGAAGGTCGTCTCGCCGAAGACGGAGCGCGTACAGAACAGCGGGGACGCCGCCGACAAGCTCGTCCTGTTCGCAAAGGTGTACGACGTGGCGCCGGACGGCTCCAGGACACTGGTGAACCGGCTCGTCTCCCCGGTGCGCGTGCCGGACGTCACCCGCTCGTTCACCGTGCAACTGCCGGGCATCGTCCACCGGTACGAGGCGGGCCACCGGCTCGAATTCGTGATCGCGGCCAGCGACAGCGCCTACTCGGGCAACCGCGGCATCAAGCCGGTCACGGTGGTCAGCGCCCCCGAGGACACCGGTGTGCTGGAGCTTCCGGTGGTCGGCGACCGGGTGGAGTGACCCGCCGAAGGGGGCATCGCACCGGCACGGATCCGACTGCTCCGATTGCTCCGACTGCCCGGAGTCACGCCTGTGCGAGGTCCGGCAGCGCTGGTGACAGATGCGTCCGGGGCCTCTCGTCCGGATCACGCCGGGCGAGCGGGCTCGCTGATCCGGCCTGATCCGGACGAAAGACCCTAGGCTGGCCGGATGAGCGGAATCGACTACCTGGCCCAGGGACACCGCACCGCGATCCGCCCCTACACGCAAGCGGACGCCGAGGAGTTCACCACCCGTGCGAGGGAGAGCCGGAGCCTGCACAGCCCCTGGCTCTTCCCGCCCGTCGACGCCCGCTCGTACGCGGCGTACGCGGGCCGGATGATCGATGACCCCACGAAGGCCGGATTCCTCGTCTGCGAACGCGCCGGCGGCGAAGGCGGGGCCGGTGGGCGGGACGGTGGGGCGGGCGGGGCCGGTGGCGGGATCGCGGGCTTCATCAACATCAACAACATCGTCCGCGGCGGGTTCCTCTGCGGCGCGCTCGGATACGGGGCCTTCGCCCATGCGGCGGGGCGCGGACTGATGAGCGAAGGGCTGGAGCTGGTCCTGCGGTACGCCTTCGGGCCGCTCGGCCTGCACCGGCTCGAAGCCAACATCCAGCCCGCCAACGACGGTTCGCTCGCCCTCGTGCGACGGGCCGGATTCCGCCTCGAAGGATTCTCGCCGGACTTCCTCTTCATCGACGGTGCCTGGCGCGACCACGAGCGGTGGGCGATCACGGCCGAGATGCTGAGCCAGGACGGCGCTTAGGGTCTCTCGTTCGGATCGGACCGGGCACGCGAGCCCGGTCCGATCCGCATGAAAGACCCTGAGCGCCGGCCGAGTCACTGGCCACGGTCGCGGACACCAGGGCGCCCGGTTCGGGCCCGGCCTGCACGGCCGGAGTTCTGTGTTCACGCCCGTCCGCGACGCGCACCGGCGCCCCGACCAGGGCCGTCGCCCCCGAATCGTGGCACGCCGTGATGAGCGGGCGCAGGCGTGGGTCGTCGGCGGACACGGCCGGGGCGGCGAGGTCGTAGCCCGTGAGGGACAGTTCCGGGAAGACGACCAGTCGTGCTACCGCCCGGGGACACGGCAGGTCACCGACGTGGACAAGGTCCTGGCCGGCCTATCGAGCGGGTCACCTGGATCGGTCACCCCGATCGGCCGCACCGGACTGTCCGCAGATCCGCCGCATGCACTCCACCGGCGCATCCCGGATTGGGAAAGTCTTTGCCCGTGGCCGATTCGGGCCGCCTTCGGAGCCCGTGGGCCCTTTCCGTACGGGCTGCGAAGCAGGGTGGTCCCGTATAGGAAGGGGAAAGCGGCGGCCGAAAGTATGAGGAGCCTGCCTCCGTCCACGTAACGGCCGTGTTGACCGTACGCAATCGCAGGCACAGGCTCGACATATAGCTGCTAGATGCAACTGGTTCTGCCGGGCACCCGCCTTCGGCATGCCGCCCATGGGACGGCACCGTGCGTACGGACCGCTCTCCCGGCCGGGACCGAATCGGGAGGACGCTTATGTGTGGCATCGCCGGCTGGGTCTCGTTCGACCGCGATCTGCGGGCAGCCGCGGAGGTGGCGACGCTGGACGCGATGACGGAGACCATGGCCTGCCGGGGCCCCGACGACCGGGGAACCTGGACGGTCGAACACGCGGGGCTCGGGCACCGCCGGCTCGCGATCATCGACCTGCCCGGCGGACGCCAGCCCATGACGGTGGGCACACCGGAGGGCGAAGTCGCCCTGGTCTACTCCGGTGAGGCGTACAACTTCACTGAACTGCGCACGGAACTGACCGCCCGCGGGCATCGGTTCCTCACCGACTCGGACACCGAGGTCGTGCTGCACGGGTACCTGGAGTGGGGCGAGTCCCTCGCCGAACGGCTCAACGGCATGTACGCCTTCGCCCTCTGGGACGGCCGCCACGACAAGCTCGTCATGATCCGCGACCGGATGGGCGTCAAGCCCTTCTACTACTGGCCGACGGCCGACGGAGTGCTCTTCGGCTCGGAACCCAAGGCCATTCTTGCCAACCCGCTGGCCCGGCCCCGCGTGACCCTCGACGGGCTCCGGGAGCTCTTCACCCTCGTCAAGACCCCCGGCCACGCCGTGTGGGACGGCATGTACGAGGTACAGCCCGGCACGGTCGTCACCGTCGACCGCGGCGGGCTGCGCCGGCACGTCTACTGGCAGCTGGAGACCCGCCCGCACACCGACGACCAGGACACCTCGGTCGCCAGGGTACGGACGCTGCTGGACGACATCGTGCGCCGACAACTGGTCTCCGACGTGCCCCGCTGCGTCCTGCTCTCCGGCGGCCTCGACTCGTCCGCGGTCACCCTGCTCGCCGCCCAACAGCTCGACAGGAGCGGTGAGAAGGTCCGCACCTTCGCCGTCGACTTCGTCGGGCGGACCGAGAACTTCGTCGCCGACGAGCTGCGTACCACCCCCGACACCCCGTTCGTCCACGACGTGGCGCGACAGGCGGGCACCGTCCACCGCGACATCGTGCTCGACCCGGACACCCTCGCCGACCCCGAGGTGCGCGCCCGGATGATCAGGGCCCGGGACATCCCGATGGGTCTCGGCGACATGGACGCCTCGCTCTACCTGCTCTTCCGGGCCATCCGCGAACACTCGACCGTCGCGCTGTCCGGGGAGTCGGCCGACGAGGTGTTCGGCGGCTACCTCCAGTTCTTCGACGAGGCGGCCAGGAATGCCGACACGTTCCCCTGGCTGGTGCGTTTCGCCGAGCACTTCGGTGAGGACGCGGGCATGCTCCGCGACGACGTGAACCAGGCACTCGGCCTGCGGGCGTACATCCGCGACAGCTACGACTCCGCCGTCGCCGGCATCGAACGGCTCACCGGCGAGAGCGACTTCGAGTACCGCATGCGCAAGATCTGCCACCTCCACCTGACCCGGTTCGTACGCATCCTGCTCGACCGCAAGGACCGCGCGAGCATGGCCGTCGGCCTGGAGGTCCGCGTGCCGTTCTGCGACCACCGGCTCGTCGAGTACGTCTACAACACCCCCTGGGCCCTGAAGTCCTTCGACGGCAGGGAGAAGAGCCTGCTGCGCGAGGCCACCGCGGACCTGCTGCCGCGGTCCGTGTACGAACGGACCAAGAGCCCCTATCCGTCGACCCAGGACCCGAAGTACGCCGTCGCGCTCCAGGAGCACGCCCACGACCTGCTCGCGCGCCCGGACCACCGGGTCTTCGACCTCATCGACCGCGACCGGCTGCGACGGGTGGCCGAGCACGACGCACCAGGGATCACTTCGGCCTCCCGTCGCGGGCTGGAGCGCACCCTGGACCTGGCGATGTGGCTGGACATGTACGAGCCGGAGGTGGATCTCGGCTGAGCGGGCCGGTACCGGCGCAGCCTCTTCCACGCGGGGAGTGTTCCGGGCGGCACGTTCATGGCCTCCGGCCGCCTGAACCGGCCCTGCTTTTGCCGAAGTCTGACGGCGGCCCCTCTGGCCGGGCCGCTGTCCAGCGTGTTCCATGGTCATCGGGGGCGCCCGGACCTGCGGCGGCCCGCGCGAGGGAGCGAGGTTGCCTTGGCCACGACCGTACGACGTGCCGTACTGAATCTGCCCGCCGCACCACTGGGCCCGGAGAACCCGCTGCCCGCACTGCGGCCGCTCGACGAGATGCATGTCGTCGACGACCGCGACCGGGCCGGACTGCCACGTGACATGGCACGCCAGATCGGCTACGAACCGCTGGCCACCGTGCTGCCGGTGCGCGTCCTCGACGGGTACGGTCGCCGACGCGTCCCCACCACGCTGGACGCGATCGTCATCGAGAACGAGCGGCTGCGGGCCACCGTCCTGCCCGGACTCGGCGGACGCATCCACTCCCTCCACCACAAGCCCACCGGCCGCGAACTCCTCTACACCAACCCCGTCCTGCAGCCCGCCGACTTCGCGCTCAACGGCGCCTGGTTCTCCGGCGGCATCGAGTGGAACATCGGCGCCACGGGCCACACCACCCTGTCCTGCGCCCCGGTGCACGCCGCCCGGGTGCCCGCGCCCGACGGCGGGGACATGGTCCGCCTGTGGGAGTGGGAGCGGCTGCGCGACCTGCCGTTCCAGGTGGACCTCTGGCTGCCCGAGGACTCGGACTTCCTGCACGTCGGCGTACGGATACGCAATCCGCACGAGCACACCGCACCCGTCTACTGGTGGTCCAACATCGCCGTGCCGGAGGGCGAACGCACTCGCGTCCTGGCCCCGGCCGAGGAGGCGTGGCACTTCGGTTACGCGCGCACCCTGACCCGGGTCCCGGTCCCCGAGTCGGGCTCCGTCGACCGTACGTACCCGCTGCGCGGTGACTTCCCCGCCGACTACTTCTACGAGGTGCCCGACGGCGCGCGCCGCTGGATCGCCTCCCTCGACGAGGACGGGAGGGGACTCGTCCAGACGTCGACCGATCTGCTGCGGGGCCGCAAGCTGTTCCTGTGGGGGAGCGGGCCGGGCGGGCGGCGCTGGCAGGAGTGGCTCACCGAGCCGGGCACCGTCGGCTACGCGGAGATCCAGGCCGGACTCGCCCGTACCCAGCTGGAACACATTCCCCTGGCACCGGGCGCCGAGTTCAGCTGGCTGGAGTCGTACGGACCGCTGTCCGCGGACCCCGTGACCGTGCACGGCGACGACTGGGCGGCGGCCCGCGCCGAGACCGAGCGGCGGCTCGCCGAGGCGCTGCCGCGCGCCGACGTCGACGCCGCGTACGCGGCCTGGCGCCCGTGTGCCGACACCGAGCCCGGCGAGTCGCTCGCCACCGGCTCCGGCTGGGGTGCCCTCGAAGTCCGGCGAGGCACCTACCGGCTTCCCGGCACGCCGTTCGCCGAGTCCACTCTCGGTGAACAGCAGCAACCCTGGCTGGAGTTGCTGGAACAGGGCATCTTTCCCGAACCGCGCGGGCCGGTCCCGCCCGGCCCCTCCCTGGTCTCCCCGCACTGGCGCGACATGCTGGAGACGGCCTCCGCCGAACCTCTTACCGAGTACCACCTCGGCGTCGCCCAGTGGCACGCGGGCGACCGCGCCCAGGCGGTCCGCAGCTGGGAGCGCGGACTGGTCCTCGCCCCGTCCCGTTGGCCGCTGCTGCGCTGCCTCGCCGTCGCGGCCGAGGAGGGCGCCCACTGGGACAGGGCCGCGGACCTCTACACCGAGGCGTTCGACGGCCTGCGCGCGGAACGCCCCGACGGTGACGGCGACCGAGACGCCTGGATGTCCGCCACGGCGGCGCTCGCACGCGAGGCGATGGAGGTGCTGCTGACGGCAGGGCGCCCCGAAGCGGCCCGGACGGTGTGGAACGGTCTGTGCACGGAGCATCGACAGCGCGGCCGTTTCCGCCTGCTGGAGGCGCGGCTGCTGATCGCCGAGGGCGACCGCGCCGCCGCTCGGGCCGTCTTCGACGAGGGCTTCGAGGTGGCGGATCTGCGGGAGGGCGCGGAAATCCTGGACGAGGTGTGGGCCGAGCTCACCGACGAGCCGCTGCCGGACAGTTACAACTACCGGATGCGCCCCAGGGCGTGACGGCGAAGACCGCCCGGCTCCGCACCGGTGGAGGCGGTGCGGGCCAGGCGGTGTGCCCGGGGCGGCGGCCCCTGGGACGCCGTGGGGCAGGCGACCCCCGTCGCGTGGTCGCGGGCCGGACGGCCGCCCGTCAAACGGTCAGGTTCCGGTCGACGTACTCGAAGACGGAGCCGTCCGGGTGCACGGCGATCAGGTTGCGGCCCACCGGCGTCGGCACCGGCCCGGCGAGGATCCTGGCGCCGACACGGGTGAGGGAGGCGTGGGCTTCGTCGACATCCTTGACCGCGATCGTCGCCGTCACCTTGCGCAGGATCTCCAGCTCCGACTCCGGGCCGCTCATCAGCAGAAAGCAGCTGATCGCGGCGACCGAGACCCCACCCCGCTCGAAGCGCAGCGCGGAACTGCCTGTGAGGTCCTCGTAGAAGGCCACCGCGGCCTCCAGGTCGTCGACACAGATGCGCAGCGTGGTTCCCAGAATATCCATGTGGGCAAGGGTAGTTGGCGGTGATCAGGCCCGGCAGAGCATCTCGCCGTGCGGCACCATGAACCAGGCGTCGTCCCGCGCGCCCCACTCCCGCCAGGCCGCGGCGATCGCCGCCAGCTCCTCGGTACTCGCGTGGCCGCCGGCCACGGCCTGCTCCGCGTACACCGAGCCGACCGTACGGTCCGCCCACAGCCCGCTCCACCAGGCGCGGTCCTCCGGGGTGGCGAAGCACCAGGTGGCCGCGGTCGGAGTGATGTCGGTGAAGCCGGCCCGGCGGGCCCAGGAGAGCAGCCGGCGTCCGGCGTCCGGTTCGCCGCCGTTGGCTCGGGCCACTTGGCCGTACAGCTCCTGCCAGGAGTCCATGCCGGGCAGGTCGGGGTACCAGGTCATCGCCGCGTAGTCGCTGTCGCGGGCGGCGACTATGCCACCGGGACGGCAGACGCGCCGCATCTCGCGCAGCGCCCGCACGGGATCGCCCACGTGCTGGAGCACCTGATGGGCATGGACGACGTCGAAGGAGTCGTCGGGGAAGTCCAGGGCGTGCACGTCGGCGGTGGCGAACTCGACATTGTCCAGGCCGCGTTCGGCCGCTTCCTCGGCCGCGCGGGTCAGGACCTCCTGGGCGGAGTCGACGCCGGTCACCCGGCCGGGGGTGACCAGTGCGGCCAGATCAGCCGTGATGGTGCCGGGTCCGCAGCCCACGTCCAGCACGGTCATGCCGGGACGGAGCTCATCGATCAAGTAGGCCGCGGAATTGGCGGCGGTGCGCCAGCGGTGCGAGCGCAGCACCGACTCGTGGTGGCCGTGGGTGTAGACGGCGGTCTCCTTCGGCATGGCCGTGGATCCTTTCTCGCTGATCGGTACGGCCACCGTACGCTCGGATGTCGAATAATGAGATAGGGGTCTTGATATATGGACGAGAGGGCGTGCATGAGCCGGGGGTGGCGACGGGCAGTCGGTCACCCCCGGTCGGCCCGCGCGCGGCGGATTCCGGCAGACTTCTTCATCTCGCCATCGGGCAGTACACCGTCAGTGCCTCCGGAAGCTTGTCGATCATCAACTCGGTTTTGCTGTAGGCAACTTCGCCGTCGTACGCGTAGGGCGTACCGGGTCGCAGGCCGGCGATCCGCACCCTTCTGCGCCGTTCCGCCGCATGCATGGGGGAGCGGGTCAGTGGACCCGCGACAGCTGCGGCGAGGAGCCGCAGGCCCGGTGTGCGGCCACCGTGCACCACTCGCACATCCAGCAGACCGTCCCCGAGGTTGTGCCGCCGTCCGGGCGCCGGACCGACCCGCTGGAACAGCCCGTTGCCCACGAACAGCAGCCACAGCGGCCGCCGCCGCCCCTCCAGTTCGGCCTCCAGCGGCCGCTCGCCCCGCAGCACCGTCCACGCCGCGACCAGGCCCGCCGGCCAGCCTCCGATACGCGGGGCCCAGCGCTCACGCGTCCGTACCAGTTCGGGATAGACACCGAGACTGAAGGCGTTGAGGAAGCAGCCGTGCGCGCCTCCCGGTCCCTCCGGTCCGGGCCGGAAACGACCGAGGTCGACCCGGACCGCATCGCCCGCGGTCAGTGCGGCGCATGTGTCGTCCACTGTCTCGATGCCCAGGTCGTACGCGAAATGATTCAGGGTTCCGCCGGGGAACACGGCGAGCGGCAGACCGTGCAGGGCGGCGACGGCCGCGGCCCGGTTGACCGTGCCGTCCCCGCCGCAGACCCCCAGCGCCCGGCCCCGGTCCGCCGCCTTCCCCAGCTCGGCCCGGAGTTCCCCGGGGGCGCACTCCACCACCTCGGCGCGCGGCAGCGCGTCCCGTACCAGCGAGGCCGTCGCGGTCGCCGTGCCCGACTCCTGGTTGACGACGACCACCAGGTCCTGGCCGGCCGGCAGGGCGGGCGCGTGGCCGGGCGGTCGGCCCGGTGCCGGGAGCTGTCCGCGGGTCGGCACGACACCCCGCAGGGCCAGCGCGGCCCCCACGCCGAGCACCGCACCCACCAGCACATCACTCGGATAGTGGACTCCGGTGTAGACGCGCGAGGCGGCGACGGACAGGGCGAGCGGGGCGACGACGGCGCCCCAGCCCTTCGATTCGAGAGCCACGCCCGTGGCGAAGGCCGCGGCCGACGCGGCGTGTCCGGAGGGGAAGGACGTGGTGAAAGGCTGGCGCCCGAGCCGCCGCATCACGGGCACGGTGTCCAGCAGCGGGCGCTGCCTGCGCACCGCGCCCTTGCCGATCGTGTTGATCGTGGCCGATGCCACCGCCAGCGAGGCGATCCCCCGCAGCGCGGCCCTCCGGGCCCGTGCGCTGCCGCCCAGCGCGGCCAGGCTCGCGGCGGCCCCGAACCACAGCAGCCCGTGATCGGCGCTGCGGCTCAGCCGTGGCAGCACGGGCCCGGCGCCCGGCCAGTCGCGGTGGGCCAGGGCCTGGAACACGGCGAGATCCCGGCGGTGCAGCCGAGCGCGCAGCGAGGTGGACGACGGGCCGGTGAACGGAGTACGACGTGGTGCGGGCATGGAACACCGCCTACCCCGCCGGGGCGCGCCGAACCAGCAGGCGCGTCCGCGGACGGGCCGCCGGGCCTGGAGGGCGGCCCCGGGCCGCCTGCGCCCACCGGCAGGATCCCCGCTCCGACTGTCGGGGCCTCGCCGGGCGCCGACGTGCCGGCCGGGCCGCTCGCGCCTGCATTCCCGACCGCTCGCGCCGCCCTCCCGACGGGCCCGGTGCCGTCCGTTGCTCGTGCCCATCGCCCGTAGGTGTCGGCATTGTGGCGGCATGTGGCGCGCGACTACTCTGTGTTCCCGATGCCGGCCGTGGCGCCGCGTCGCTGCGGGACCGCACAGGCGTCGTCGCGTTCTGCCCCTTCCGTACCGTGATCCGCCGGGCCGTGGAGCGCGAGGAGGCACCGGCGGGCTCCGTGCTCCACGGCGCCGACGCGCTCTCCGCCGGTCCGTCCACCACGAAGGGCAGAAATGACCACCGCAGGCCTGGATGTGGCCGTACAGGAGCAGGCCGAGCTCGGCGAGGGACCGACCTGGGATCCGGCCACCGGCCGGCTGATCTGGGTCGACATCGTCTCCGCCCGGGTGCACACCTACGACCCGGTGAGTGCCCGTCGTACGGTCATGGCCACCGAACAGCCCGTCGGAGCCGCCAAACCGCGCGCGGGCGGCGGACTCGTGGTCAATCTGCGGGACGGCATCGGACTGTACGACCCCGACGGCCGCTTCCGCTGGCTGGTTCACGATCCCGAACCGGGACGCCGTGGCAATGACGCGGCAGTGGCCCCGGACGGGGCGCTGTGGGCGGGCACCATGCGTGACGACGGTGCGGAGACCGGCGGCAGTCTCGTCCGCATCGCGCCCGACGGCGCGGTCACCCCGGTGCTGCCCGTCGTGGCCTGCAGCAACGGCATCGGGTGGAGCCCGGAAGGGCGGCTGATGTACTTCATCGACACGCCCACACGCCGTATCGACGTCTTCGACTTCGACGGCGGGCGCGCCGTGAACCGGCGTCCGTTCGCCGTCGTCGAGGACAGCGCGGGGTTCCCGGACGGCCTGACCGTCGACGTCGAGGGGGCCGTCTGGGTCGCGCTGTGGGACGGCGCCGCCGTCCGCCGCTACACGGCCGACGGAGTCCTGGACCGGACGGTCGCCCTGCCGGTGCGGCGCCCGACGGCCTGCGCCTTCGGCGGTGCGGACCTGCGCGATCTCTACATCACCTCGGCCCGCACCGGGCTCGCCGCACCGCATCCGCTCTCCGGGTCGCTGCTGGTGCTGCCGGACGCGGGGCGCGGGCTGCCCGGTACGGCCTTCGCGGGCTGAGCCGCGCTCGCCGGCCTCCCCGGCTCCCACCGGTGACGGTTCCGCTGGGCGGGCGCCGCCGATGGATCCCTCGTATAAAGGGCCCTGAGCGCGAGACGACGGGGCAGTGGCGAAGGAGGCCCGGATGGCGCGGGAGCGGACCGAGCGGACCGGACGGGTGGGGCGGAGGCAGAAGGGCGGCGGGGGAGCGCGCCGCGTACGGGAGGATCGCGGCCCCGTCCGGTACGGGCCGCCCGCACCCGATCCCGGCCTGCCCGTCGTGTCCGAGCTGGCCGAGGTGCTCGCCGCCGCGGCCGGCCGAGGCGCACCGGAACCGACGGGTGGCGGCGACGCCCTGCGCGAGGCCGCGACCGCCTACTGGGCGCGGCGCGGACTGCACGGCTCCCCGGAGCGCGTCGCAGCCGCCCCGGGCGCCTCGCCGCTGCTGCTCGCGCTGATCGCCGCGCACGGTGGCGACGTGCTCATGCCCCGCCCCTGCACGGCCACCTGGATTCCGCAGGCCAGGCTGCTGGGCAGGCCCGCCTACCATGTGCCGACCCCGGCCGAGTGCGGCGGCGTGCCCGATCCGTACGCGCTGCTGGAGACCGTACGCAGAGTGCGCGCCGAGGGAGGGAGGCCCCGGCTGCTGCTGATCTCCGTCGTCGACGACCCGACCGCCACCGTCGCCCCGCCGGAACTCGTGCGCGAGGCGTGCGAGGCCGCGGTCGCCGAGGGGCTGCACATCGTCAGTGACGAGACCTGGCGCGACACCCTGCACCGGCCGCACGACACGGTCCTGCTCAGCCCGGCCGAGATGTGCCCGGACGACGTCACGGTCGTCTGCGACCTCGCCGGTGCGCTGACCCCGTCCGCCTGGCCGGTCGCGGTCGCCCGGTTCCCGGACACCGAGCGGGCGGCGGTGCGCCATGCCCGCACCCTCGACATCCTCACCGCACTCGGTGCGCTCGTCGCCGGACCGGTCGCCATGGCCGCCGCCCACGCGCTGCGCGAACCGGATGCCGTCACGGAGCGGGTCCGCCGGGCCGCCGCGCTCCAGGCGCGGATCGCCGCGGCGGCCCACCGCGCGGTCCTCGCGTCGGGTGCGCTCGCCAGGCCCCCGCAGGCGGGGCGCCATCTCTACGCCGATCTCGGCCCGCTCAGATCCAGCCTGGCGGACCGGGGGGTCACGGACTCGCTGGAGCTGGAGGAGTACCTGACGGAACGTCTCGGCGCACCGACGCCGGGCGGACACCGGTTCGGCGACGAACTGGGTGCGCTGCGCGTACGGCTGGGCACCGGGACGCTGCTCGGGTCGACGCCGGAGCAGCAGACGGAGTCCCTCACCGCTGTGGAGCCCCTGGAATTGCCGCACGTGGCTCAAGCCCTGAGCATTTTCGCAGCGGCTCTCGACGAACTCCGATGACGGACGGGCGCCGGTACCGGGACGCCGAACCGAGACGGGAGTTTCTCGATGACGGAACAGACCGGGCGCTCCTCCGCAGGGGCCGCCCCCGCGCATCGGATCGCCCATGGCGAGGTCGTCGGACCGCGCCCGCTCGGCGAGGTCCGGGCCTGGCCCAAATCCTTCGCCGACCGGCTCACCGCGCCGCTCCCCGGTGTCATGAGCATGTCTCGCTTGGCCCGTGAACGCGCGCTGCGGCCCAACACGGAGGGACTGCGCGGCGTCCACCGGCTCCCGTACGCCCCCGAACCCCTGCCGGACACGGCGGCCGACACCACCTCCGTCACCTGGGCCGGGCACGCCAGCTGGATCGTCCGCACCGGCGGGCTGACCGTCCTCACCGATCCCGTCTGGTCCCGGCGCATCCTCGGAACCCCGCCCAGGATCACGCCGGTCGGCGTCCGCTGGGAGGACCTGCCACGCGTCGACGCCGTCGTGATCAGCCACAACCACTACGACCACCTCGACGCCCCCACCCTGCGCAGGCTGCCCAGGGACACCCCGCTGTTCGTCCCCGCCGGACTCGGCCGCTGGTGCCGCCGTCGCCGCTTCACCTGTGTCACCGAACTCGACTGGTGGGAATCCGCTCGCCTGCGCGGCGTCCGCTTCGACTTCGTGCCCGCCCACCACTGGTCCAAGCGGACCCTCACCGACACCTGCCACTCCCTCTGGGGCGGCTGGATCATCGACAGCGCCGACCACGGCGGGCAGCGCATCCACTTCGCCGGGGACAGCGGATACGGCCACTGGTTCGGCGAGATCGGCCGCCGGTACCCCGGGATCGATCTGACACTGCTGCCGATCGGGGCGTACGAACCCCGCTGGTGGCTCGGCGACGTGCACACCGATCCGGAGGAGGCCGTGCAGGCGTACGAGGACCTCGGCGCCCGCGCGATGGCGCCCATGCACTGGGCGACCTTCGTGCTCTCCGCGGAGCCCGTACTCGAACCGCTGGCCCGGCTGCGCACCGCCTGGCAGCGGGCCGGACACCCCCGGACACGGCTCTGGGACCTGCCGATCGGCGGCTCCCGCGTGCTGGAGCCGGTGCCCCGCACGATCAGTGGCTGAACCGGGCCCGCGTCCTGCGCCACACCGCGGGCGCCCCGCTGATCAGCAGCGTCAAGGCCACCGCCGCGACCACGCCCTGCCACGGCTCGGGGAAGAGCGAACCGCCGAGTATTCCGATGAGCTGGTACGTCGCCGCCCAGGCCAGGCACGCCGGCACATCCCCCCGGGCGAACCGGCGCAGCGGCATCCGGCCCAGCAGACAGGCCAGCATCACCGGAATCCGACCCGCCGGTACCAGCCTCGACAGCACGAGCACCATCGCGCCGTGCTCGTCCAGCTTCTGCTGCGCCTGCGCCAGCCGCTCCGGAGCGGCCCGGTCGCGGATCGTCCGCAGCCACTTCGAACCGTTCCTCGACCGCACCCCGCGCTGACCCAGCCAGTACAGACAGATGTCACCGAGGAACGCGGCGGCCGACGCCACCCCGAAGACGATCAGCAGCGAGAACGGCGACGACTGGTGCAGTGCCACCACCGCGGCCGAACTCACCAGCGCGCCCGTCGGCACCACGGGCACCAGTGCGCCCAGCGCCACCAGCAGGAACAGGGACGGATATCCGACGGCCTGCTGCGTCGACTCGGGGGGCAGCTGTCTCACGACCTCCTGGATCACCTGGCGGCCTCCGGCCGCACCTGTTCGCCGTGCAAAAGCCGGTGCACCGCCACCTCCGGTGCCAGCAGGGCCGCCTTGCGGACGAATTCGTCGCCCGGTGAGTGGAACTCGTGGGGTCTGACCGCGTCCATCCCGACCGGCCAGTACGTGCCGTAGTGCACCGGCACGGCCGACCGCGGTGCCAGCCGGGCCAGCGCCTGTGCGGCCCGCCCGGCGTCCAGATGGCTGTGCCCCAGATAAGGACCCCAGCCGCCCACCGGCAGCAGTGCCACGTCCACCGGGCCGACGGCCCCGGCCATGTCGTCGAACAGCCCGGTGTCACCGGCGAAGTACGTCCGCGCCTCGCCCTCGACCACATAGCCGAGCGCGGGGGAGCGATGCGGGCCCATGGGCAGGCGCCTGCCGTCGTGCAGTGCGGGAACCGCCCGTACCCGCACCTCGCCGGCCCGGACCACGTCGCCCGGTCCCACCTCGGTGATGCGCAGCCCGCGCACCGCACGGAGCATCCTCAGCCCCGGCACGGAGCGCACCGTGCCCGTCGGCACGATCAACCGGCTCCCGGGGGCGAGCCGGGCCAGCGACGGCAGATGCAGGTGGTCGGAGTGCAGATGGGAGACGAGCACGACATCGGCGACCGCGGCCTCGGGGCCGGGCAGCTCCCCGCGCCGGCGGCGAAGATGCGCGAAGCGCCGTACGAAGAGCGGATCGGTCAGCACCCGGACCCCGGAGTCCTCGATCGTGCAGGTGGCATGACCCCACCAGGTGACTTCCACCGGCACGCGGTGCCTCCTCGTTTCCGGGTTCGTTGTTCCGGCCCTGGCAACGAGCCTAGTGCCGCGACCGGATCGGGTGACCCTGCTCCGGCCGGTTGCCGTCCCGGCCGGTCGCGGTCAGTCGGTGAGGCCCAGCGCCCCCGCCGCCTGGACGGCCAGCCAGACCTCCGTCAGCGCACCCGTCGACGCCATGTCACGGTCGGTCAGCGCGCCGAAGCGGCGCAGCCGGTAGGCGAGGGTGTTGGGGTGGATGTGCAGCGCGGCCGCTGCCGTCTCCGTGCGGCGGTCCCGCTCCATCCACGTGCGGACGGAGACCAGCAGCTGGGAGTCGTGGGCCTCGTCGTAGCGCAGGACCTCGCCCAGCACATGCTCGACCAGCGCGGTCAGGACCGCCGGGTCCTCGGGCAGCCAGCGGCCCAGGGAGTCGTCGCCGTAGCGGACCACGGGGCGCCCCGACTCGGCCGCCTTGGAAACCGCCCAGAGCGCCTCGCGCTGGGCCACCCGCAGCGCGGCGCCCGGCAGGAACGGGCGGCTCATCCCGGCCGCCACGTCCGGCAGTCCACCGATCTCCCCCGCCAGCCGGGGCGCGCCCAGGACGTACCGGTCCGTCCCCCAGGTGAGCAGCAGATGCGGATGGTCCTGGAGACAGCGCAGCAGAGCCTCGTCCGTGGTCTGCCGCACCACGATCAACACGGTGTCGCCCTCGATCCCATGCCGGGCCAGCCGACGCCGGGCGGACTCCGGGTCCAGTACCTCCTGCAGGAGCTCGGCCAGGGTCTCCGCGCCTTCGCGGCGCAGCGTCTCGCGCTCGTTGCGCACCATCGCGACCCGCAGCGCCGCCACCGTGGCGATGTGCTGGACGACGGCGAGGCCGGCGGGCTGGGCCCCCTCCCGTTCGTACGCGACGAGGAACCCCGCCGGGCCGCCGGGCGCCGGAACGGGCAGCACGAACCCGCCGGGCACGGTCGGCGGGGCGTCCACGGAAGCGGGCAGGACGCCCGGCTCGGGCACCGGCACACCGGGCAGGAGGGGACGTCCCTGCGGCGTGCACAGGTACACGTCGTAACCGGACAGGCGCTCCAGGCGGCGCAGCAGCGTCGGTGTGTCCAGGTCCTCGGCGACCAGCCAGCGCAGCGAGCCGAAGACCTGGAGCTGCGCGCCGAGCCGGTGCCGGGCGTCCTCCTGGACCGAGGCGGCGACCTCCTGGGAGACCGCGATGAACGGGACGGCGAGCGGGACCTCCAGGACCGGGAAGCCACGCTCCTCGGCCGCCCGGAAGAACGCGTCGTGCAGCGGTGGCATGTGCAACTGCGCGGAGAGTGCCAGCGCGGAGACACCGGCGTCGTCGAGCCGCTCCAGATAGGCGCGCTGCCCGGTGGCGGTGCGCGGCACCGCGAGGCCCGTCGTCATGATCACCTCGGCGCCCAGCAGCCAGGGCGTCGGATCGGCGAGTTCGCTTGCGTGCGCCCAGGAAACGGAGCGCCCCAGCCCACTGCTGCCCGCCTTCACGGAGAGCTGGAGAGCGGGGAAGGAGAGCAGATCCTCCACGGTGAGTTTGTTGTCGGCCACAGACAACAGCGTACTGCTCTGTGATCTGCACAATTGTCGACCGTCGTCACGGGCCACAGACTGTGGGACCGTCCCCATGAACAAAAGGTGAAGCGCCCGTGACTGCCTCGATCACCGAAGTCGAGACCAATGGTGTCGAGCGGATACCCGACGCCGACCGCACGGCCCGTCCGGTCGACCTCTTCCGGCTCGCCTTCGGCGGCGCCAACACCTTCGCGACCTGTGTCCTGGGCGCCTTCCCGATCCTGTTCGGACTCTCCTTCTGGCAGGGACTCGCGGCGACACTGCTCGGCCTCGTCGCGGGTGCGCTGCTGCTCGCCCCGATGGCGCTGTTCGGCCCGACCAACGGCACCAACAACGCCGTCTCCTCCTCCGCCCACCTGGGTGTGCAGGGCCGGATCGTCGGCTCGTTCCTCTCGCTGCTCACCGCGGTGGCGTTCTTCTCGATCTCCGTGTGGTCCTCGGGCGACGCGCTGGTCGGCGGCGCCCACCGACTCGCCGGTCTGCCCGAGTCCGACGTGACCTACGGCATCGCGTACGCGATCTTCGCCGGGCTCGTCCTGGTGGTCTGCGTCTACGGCTTCCGCTTCATGCTGATGGTCAACAAGATCGCGGTGGTCGCCGCCTCGGCACTCTTCGTCCTCGGCGCCTTCGCCTTCGCGGGAGACTTCGACGCCGGCTACGCGGGCACCTTCACCTCGACCGCCGACCCGCTGTTCTGGCCCTCGTTCATCGGCGCCGCGCTGATCGTGCTGTCCAATCCGGTCTCCTTCGGCGCGTTCCTCGGCGACTGGTCCCGCTACATCCCGGCCACCACGCCACGCCGCCGGGTGATGGGCGCCGCGTTCCTCGCCCAGATCGCCACGCTGCTTCCCTTCGTGTTCGGCCTGGCCACCGCCTCGATCATCGCGGCCAAGGCCGGCACGTACCTCGATCCCGCCGCCCCCAACTACGTCGGCGGACTGCTCGCCATCTCGCCCGGCTGGTACTTCCTGCCGCTCTGCCTGATCGCCCTGATCGGCGGCCTGTCGACCGGCACGACCGCGCTGTACGGCACCGGCCTCGACGTCTCCAGCGTCTTCACCCGATTCAGCCGGGTGCAGTCGACGTTCTTCATCGGTGCCCTGTCGATCGCCTTCATCTTCTTCGGCCGCTTCGCGCTCAACCTCGCGCAGTCCATCTCCACCTTCGCCACCCTGATCATCACCTGCACCGCCCCGTGGATGATCGTGATGGCACTCGGTTACGTCACCCGGCGCGGCTGGTACGACGCGGACGCGCTCCAGGTCTTCAACCGCCGTCAGACCGGTGGCCGCTACTGGTTCAACCACGGCTGGAACTGGCGGGGGATGTCCACCTGGTTCCTCTCCGCCGGTGTGGCGCTGCTGTTCACCAACCTGCCCGGCCAGTTCGTCGGCCCGCTCGGCAACCTGGCGAACGGCACCGACATCTCCCTGCCGGTCGGCCTGGGCCTCGCGGCGGTGGTCTACCTCGGCCTGCTCACCCTCTTCCCCGAACCGCGCGGAGTGTACGGCCCGGACGGCCCCCGCCTCGTCAGGGCGTCGGACACGGCCGTCCCGCCCATCACGGGCGCCCCGGACGACGAGACCCTCGCCGCCGCACCGGCCGCCGCGAGCTGATCGGCCCGGTCCTCCGCCACTCCACCGCCCCGTCACCAGGAGCTGTACATGAGCACCACCCCCGTCCAGGAAGTCCGGGCCGCGGCCGACGCACTGATCGCCGCCTTCGCCGACGGCCGCCTCGACGACTACTTCGGGTCCTTCGCCCCGGACGCCACTTTCGTCTTCCACTCCACCCCGCAGCGGCTCGGCTCCACCGCCGAATACAGGGCGCTGTGGCAGCGGTGGGTGACCGAGGACGACTTCCGCGTCGTGCGCTGCGTCTCGACCGGACAGCTCGTCCAGCACTACGGTTCCACGGCCGTCTTCAGCCACGACGTGGAGACCACGATCGCCACCAGGGCCGGCGAGGAGACCGTCCACGAGCGGGAGACCATCGTGTTCGCCCGCGCCGCCGACGGCAGCTGGCCCGCCGTGCACGAGCACCTGTCCGCCCGCACGGCCGGGTGACGGTGCCTCCCACCCGTACCACCGCCTGACCACACGTCCCGTCCCCGGGCCGTGCCCGGCACATCCCCGCCGTTCGCCCGTCGCGCGCCGGGCGGGATCTGCCGGACACGGCCCGGCGCCGCCCGACCATGAGCCCGACCATGAGCCCGACCACGAGAGAGACCGGTTCCATGAGCACCACGTTCCGCAATTACATCGACGGCGTCTTCGCGGACGCCTCGGACGGCCGCACCCTCGACGTCGTGGACCCCAGCACCGGCGAGGTCTACGCGACCTCCCCGCTCTCCGGCGAGGCCGACGTCGACGCGGCGATGGCCGCCGCCGCTGCCGCGTTCCCCGTCTGGCGGGACACCACGCCGTCCGTACGGCAGCTGGCCCTGCTGAGGATCGCCGACGCCATGGAGGCACGGGCCGACGAGCTGGTGGCCGCCGAGAGCCGTGACACCGGGAAGCCGCTCCACCTCACCCGGACCGAGGAGCTGGCTCCCGCCATCGACCAGGTCCGCTTCTTCGCCGGCGCGGCGCGGATGCTCGAAGGCCGCTCGGCCGGCGAGTACATGGACGGGACGACGTCGATCATCCGCCGCGAGCCGGTCGGCGTCTGCGCGCAGGTCGCGCCGTGGAACTACCCGCTGCTGATGGCCGTCTGGAAGTTCGCCCCTGCGCTCGCCGCGGGCAACGCCGTCGTGCTCAAGCCCTCCGACACGACCCCCGCCTCCACCGTGCTGATCGCCGAGATCATCGGCGGCGTACTGGAGGAGCTTGAGCTGCCCCGCGGCATCTTCAACGTGATCTGCGGCGACCGCGAGACGGGCCGTGCGATGGTCGAGCACCCGACCCCGGCGATGGCCTCCATCACCGGTTCGGTGCGGGCAGGCATCCAGGTCGCGCAGAGCGCGGCCAAGGACGTCAAGCGGGTCCACCTGGAGCTCGGCGGCAAGGCCCCGGCCGTGATCTTCGAGGACGCCGACCTGGAGAAGGCCGTCGAGGACCTGACCGTCGGCGGCTTCTTCAACGCGGGCCAGGACTGCACGGCCGCGACCCGGGTCCTGGTCCACGAGTCCGTCCACGACGCGTTCGTCGCCGCCCTTGCCAAGGCCGCGGCCGACACGAAGACCGGACAGCCGGACGACGAGGACGTGCTGTACGGCCCCCTCAACAACGCCGGCCAGCTCGCCCAGGTCAGTGGCTTCATCGACCGCCTCCCGGAGCACGCCAGGGTCGAGGCGGGCGGCCACCGGGTCGGCGAGAAGGGCTACTTCTACGCCCCGACCGTCGTCTCCGGCCTCCGGCAGGACGACGAGATCATCCAGAACGAGGTCTTCGGCCCCGTCATGACGGTCCAGTCCTTCGCCGACGAGGCCCAGGCCGTCGCGTACGCCAACGGCGTCGACTACGCGCTGGCGTCCTCCGTATGGACCAAGGACCACGCGCGGGCGATGCGGATGTCCAAGAACCTCGACTTCGGCTGCGTGTGGATCAACACCCACATGGCACTCGTGGCCGAGATGCCGCACGGCGGCTACAAGAAGTCCGGCTACGGCAAGGACCTCTCCGCGTACGGCTTCGAGGACTACACCCGCATCAAGCACGTCATGACGTCGCTCTGACCCCTGCCTCCCACATGCGCCCCCGCCCGGTTCCGCCCGGCGCGGGGGCGCACTGCTGCTCCGCGTCCGTGTTCCGCGCTCCCTCGGTCCCCGCACGCGCCTTTTTGCACGGGAGCCGGGGGAGTAGGGTCGCCCGTACGCCTAGCACGGGGGGAAGGCCATGGGGGACGGGCAGGACGTACGGGTGGCGGCCATCGCCAGTCTCACACCGCTCGAAGAACTGGACCGCGATCCGTTCCTCGTGGACACCCGCGGCCAGCACGACATGTGCGCCCGCTGGGCGGCCGACAAGGGATACGTCGTCACCCGGCAGCTGCGCTTCTACGGGCTGCGCCCCGACCACCACGCCCTGTGGACGGACGTCGAGAGCGGCGACGTCGAACTGTTCGTCGCCGCCAACGACCGGGTGCTGGCGCGGGCCCTCACCTCGGTGCCCGAGTTCGCCGCGGAGTGCGAGCGGCGCGGCGTGCGCCTGGAGCTCGCGGGACTCGACGAGCCGCCCTACAGCGCCCGCACGAAGGCCAGTGTGCACCGTCGGCTCTCCATGCCGACCGCCGGATACGACGGCTGCTGACCGCCCCCGACCGCCTTTTGTCGAGGCCCGCGGCCCCGCTGTGAAAGGCTGGGGCGCCAGGGCCCGGATCGGAGGGGTCCGGACGTGAGGTGGGAACGGCGTGGGTGACGGGCGATGGCGAACAGCCGGCAACGCCCTGATGCGAGTGGTTGTGGTGTGGGCGGTATCGACGCTCACGATGCTGGCACTCGCCGGGATTCTGCCGGACTTCCAGCTCCAGTCCGACGACGGCGACAGCATCACCAAGACCGCGTTCACCGCGGCCTGGGGCGCCGGCGCGTTCGGACTGCTCTCCGCACTGGTCTGGCCCGTCCTGGTACGGGCGCTGCTCATCGTGCCCGCACTCGTCCTCGGGATGCTCGTCTTCTTCCTGAACGGCTCGCTGCTGCTGCTCGCCCTGCGGCTCATCCCGGACGGGCGCGGCGCCGCCAACCCGGAGACCGCGGTCGTCGTCGCGGCGGTGATGTCCGCCGTCGCCTCCGCGACCTCCACGGCGCTCGCCGTCCGCGACGACAACGCCTACCGACGCCGCCTCTCCCGGCTCGCGGACCGTCGCCGACGGCGCAGCGGTGCGGACAGCGGGCGCAGCGGACCGCCGGGCACCGTCTTCATCCAGCTCGACGGCGTCGGCCACGACGTGCTCGCCGACGCCGCCGAATCCGGCCTGATGCCGACCGTCGCACGGTGGCTCGCGCACGAGGACGGCCACCGGCTCATTCCCTGGCGCACCGACTGGTCCAGCCAGACCGGATCCAGCCAGCTCGGCATCCTGCACGGCAGCAACCACGACATCCCCGCCTTCCGCTGGTACGAGAAGGAGACCGGCGACGTCATGGTCTCCAGCCGCCCCGCGAGCGCCCTCGAACTCCAGCGCCGGGCCATCGCACGCACCCATGACGGCGGACTGCTCACGGTCGACGGAGCCAGCCGCGGCAACCTCTTCAGCGGCGGCGCCCACCAGCTGGCGCTCGTTCTGTCCATGGCCGCCCGGCTCGGCAAGGGCCGTCGCTCCAGGGCGGGATACTTCGCCTACTTCTCCGACCCGGCCAATGCCGTGCGTACCGCGGTGTCCTTCGTCGCCGAGGTCTGCCGCGAGATCGGCCAGTCCACCCGGGCGCGGATCCGGAAGGACACGCCCCGGATCAAGCGCGGTGGGCTCTACCCCTTCATCCGTGCCTTCGCGACCGTCGTCGAACGCGATGTGGTGGTCGCCGCGGTCATCGGGGACATGTTCGCCGGACGCACCGCCGTCTACGCCGACCTGGTCGCGTACGACGAGGTGGCGCACCACTCCGGACCGCACAGCCGGGACGCGGAGAAGGTGCTCGCGCGCCTGGACCGGTCGCTCGCCCTGATCGTCAAGGTCGCCGAACACACCCCGCGCAGGTACCGGATCGTGCTGCTCTCCGACCACGGTCAGAGCCCCGGAGAGACCTTCGCGGGGGCGTACGGGCTGACGCTCAAGGACCTGGTGCGGGCGGGCTGCGGGCTGCCCGTGCCCCGTCGGGCACAGCGCACCCGCAGCGGCTCGGAGGCGCGTGACGCGGTACGGATCGCCCTGCACCGCCGACCGGTCGAGGAGGGCGAGGCGGAGCACCGCGCGAAACCGTCCGACCCGGTCGTCCTCGCCTCCGGCAACCTCGGCCTGATCTCCTTCCCCGACATAGCGGGGCGGGCCTCGCGCGAACAGCTCGACCGGAGCCGGCCCGCACTGCTCGGCACCCTCGCCAACCACCCGGGCATCGGCTTTCTGCTGGTGCGCAGCGAGCGCCACGGATCGGTGGTGCTGGGGCGCGGCGGAGTCGAGATCCCGCTGTCGGAACTGAAGGACGGAGAGGGGCCGCTGGCGTCCTTCGGGCCCGGCGCGGCGGCCGCGGTGCGCCGCACCGACACCTTCCCGCACGTCGCGGACATCATGGTGAATTCGATGTACGACGAACCCACGGGCCGTGTGCACGCCTTCGAGGAACAGATCGGCTCACACGGCGGTCTGGGCGGCGAGCAGTCCCGGCCGTTCCTGCTCTGGCCGGCGGACCTGTCGGCACCGGTGACGGAAGGCACGGAGCTGGTCGGGGCCGAGCAGGTGCACGAGGTGCTTCGGCGCTGGCTCCGGGAGTGCTCGGGACCACAGATACCGCTGACGGCGCCGGGCACGACGAGTGGCGCCGACGAGGCGGACGGAACGGTTCCGGCGGTCGGCTGAGCGGCGTTGTCAGTGGTGGGCGGCAGGATGGGGGCCATGACGAACTCAGCTGTTGTGCTCGCCGATGCCGCCGCCTACGCCGCCGCGGTCGAAGAAGCGTCGCAGGCCGCCGCCGCGTACTACGCCACGGGCGAGAGCGCGCTCGACGACGACGCGTACGACCGGCTGGTGCGGGGGATCGCCGCATACGAGCAGGAGCACCCGCAGGAGGTTCTGGCCACCTCGCCGACCGGGAAGGTGGCGGGCGGCGCCGCGAGCGGCGACGTGCCGCACACGGTGCCGATGCTCTCGCTGGACAATGTCTTCTCCGCCGAGCAGTTCGCCACCTGGACCGCGTCCCTGGAACGCCGGATCGGCAGGCCCGTCGCCGCGTGGAGCGTGGAGCCGAAGCTCGACGGCCTGGCGGTCGCCGCCCGCTACCGGGCCGGCCGTCTGGAACGGCTGATCACCCGGGGCGACGGCACCGCGGGCGAGGACGTCTCGCACGCGATCGGCACCGTGTCCGGCCTCCCCGAGCGACTCGCCGAGCCGGTGACGATCGAGATACGCGGCGAGATCCTCATGACGAACGAGCAGTTCGAACAGGCCAACGCCGTGCGTACCGAGCACGGCGGCGCCCCCTTCGCCAACCCGAGGAACGGCGCGGCGGGCACCCTGCGCGCCAAGGACCGGGCGTACACGGTGGAGATGACGTTCTTCGCCTACGGCGCCCTGCCGCTGCCCGAGTCCGGAGAGCTGACCGACACCCTCGCCGACCTCCCGCACAGCGAGGTCCTTTCCCACGTCGCCGCGCTGGGCGTGCACACCGCGGCGGACACGGACGTGGCGCCGCGCACCGTGACCGCCGTCGAGGAGGCGCAGGCCCGGGTCGAGGAGATCGCGGCCCTGCGCGCGTCGTTGGCGTTCGGCATCGACGGCGTCGTGATCAAGGCGGATCTCGCGGCCGACCAGCGTGAGGCCGGCTCCGGGACCAGGGCGCCGCGCTGGGCCATCGCCTACAAACTCCCGGCTGTGGAGAAGGTCACCCGGCTCCTCGGCGTGGAATGGAACGTGGGCAGGACCGGCATCATCGCACCGCGCGCCGTACTGGAACCGGTCGAGATCGACGGCTCGACCGTCGGCTACGCCACGCTGCACAACCCGGCCGACATCACCCGCCGCGATCTGCGCATCGGCGACCAGGTGATGGTCTACAAGGCGGGCGACATCATCCCCCGTATCGAGGCGCCCGTCGCCCATCTGCGGACCGGTGACGAGCAGCCCATCGTCTTCCCCGAGGCGTGCCCGCAGTGCGGCTCGGAGATCGACACCAGCGAGCAGCGCTGGCGCTGTGTCCGGGGCCGCGACTGCCGCCTCGTCGCGTCCATCTCGTACGCGGCGGGCCGCGACCAGCTCGACATCGAGGGCCTCGGCGCGACGAGGGTCGTCCAGCTCGTCGACGCCGGCCTGGTGGCCGATTTCGCCGACCTCTTCACTCTCGACCGGGAGCAGCTGCTCGGCCTGGAGCGGATGGGCGAGACCAGCACCGACAACCTCCTGGCCGCCATCGAAACGGCACGGACCCAGCCGCTCTCCCGCGTCTTCTGCGCGCTGGGGGTACGCGGCACCGGGCGCTCCATGTCACGGCGGATCGCCCGGTACTTCGCGGACATGGACCGGATCAGGGCCGCTGATGCCGAGGAGCTCCAGCGGGTCGACGGCATCGGCAAGGAGAAGGCCGCGGGCGTCGTCGCGGAGCTGGTGGAGCTGGCCCCGCTGATCGAGAAGCTGGTGGCCGCCGGGGTCAACATGACGGAGCCCGGAGCGACGCCGCCGCCCGAGCCGGGCGAGGAGGGTACGGAAGCGGCCGCCGCCGCGGACGGGGCGGGGGCCGCCGGGCTGCCCCTCGACGGAATGACCGTAGTGGTCACCGGAGCCATGACCGGTGCGCTGGAGAAGCTGTCCCGGAATCAGATGAACGAACTGATCGAGCGGGCCGGTGGGAAGTCCTCGTCCAGCGTCTCCAAGCGCACCACCCTCCTCGTGGCCGGCGAGAAGGCCGGATCCAAGCGCACCAAGGCCGAGGACCTCGGTGTCCGGATCGCCGCGCCGGACGAGTTCGCCGAACTGATCTCCGGATTCCTTCCGTCGGAGGTCTGACGACAGGACCGGGACCGCGCATCGCCGAGCCCTTGGATTTACCTGGGAGTGGCTTTCTTTGCCTCCCTATTGCATAGTGAGGGCTCGGCCATGCCTCGCTATCAGCGGCTCCATGGGTGTATGAACGGCTGCGGTGGCAAGCCGGGGGAGGGACGATGCGTTCGCTGCACGACGGCCCGCGAATCGACCCGTCCATCCACCGGGAGTACCGGGGGGTCACGCGCGGCCTCGCGCTCGACCTCGGCAGCTCCCGGGCCCGTGCCTGGCTGCCCGGACACGGCGTCATCGCCGACCCCGGAGCCTGCGGCGACCCCGGCGCCGAACCCGGGCACGGGCGGCCCGTCCGGCGGGGGCGCATCGTCGACCCCGTGTCCTGCGGCCGGATGCTCGGCCGTATCACGGAGAGGGCACTGGGCGCGGACCGCACCGACACCGTGATCGTCCTCAGCCATCCCGTCCTCGCCGGATCCGAGCACCGCGCCGTCGCGAGGCAGCTGATCGCCGCACTCGGGCCGATCGGCGTCATCGCGCTGGACAGCGCGAGAGCCGCCGCCGCTTGCGCCGGACCGCGGGACGGCGGCCCGCTGCTCGTCGTCGACCTCGGCGCCGAGCTGACCGAGGTGACCCTTCTCGTCGACGGACTGGTCCGCGACGCCCGCCAGGCCGAGACGGGACTGAGCGACCTCGACCCCTGCGAGCCACCCACCGCCGTCGTGCGCACCGTCCTGGACATGGTCATGGCGATGTGGCAGCAGGACCGGCACGGCGCCGTCCTGGGAGCCCTGCGCAAGGGCCCGTTGCTCGCCGGGGGCGGCGCCGCCCGCGCCGACATAACCGACCGGATCGCGGTCCGGCTCGGCGTTCCGGTACGTCTCGCCGAGGACCCGGCGACCACGGTCGTACGCGGCGCCGGGCTGATCCTCAACTCCGTGCTCCGCCGCGCCGACGCGGCACCGGCCCTGCCCGGTCGACAGAGGTGACCCCCCTCCCGGGGACGCCCCCGGGGAACGCGCCCCCGAGGGCAAGGCCGGGCACCCCCGCGCATCGCGAACGCGTACCGGCGGCCCGGCAACTCCTCGTCGCCCTCCTGCTCGCCGTGCTCACCGTCGTCGGCGGCGCCCCCGCAGCCGCCGGAGCCGAACTCCCCGCCCGGCCGTTCGCCGGCGTGCCGCCCGCCGCCGCGTCCTCGCCCGGCGCCCATCAGCCCTCCCCGCACACCGACCGCACCGCCCGGACGGGCACCGTCCACGACACCCGCCGCACCCGCACGGCCACGGCGACCGACCGCCACCGGCCCGCGCCCACGACCGCTCCCCAGCCCAGGGCCGGCACCGACCACGCACGGACCGCACACCAACTTCCGCCGCCCGGCACCGACATCCTGCTGTCCGGTCCACCCACCATCCGCCCCCCGCACCGCACCCCCCAGCGGCCCCCCGCCGCACCCCCTCGTGCCACCGGCCGCTTCCGCGTCGCGCTTCCCGGCGTACGCGGGCCTCCAGGGACTGCCGTTCACCGGCCACCGGCCCTGCCACCGGGCCCGTCCCACAGAACCGCCGTCCCGTCCTTGCCGAGGTGAGGGCGTCCGGCGCCCCCTCGGAGGAAACCCATGACTCGCGCCACCACGGTGCGAGCGGTTCTGGCTGCGGCCGTTCTGCTCGTCTCCGCGCTCATCACGCTGACCATGTCACCCAGACTCGGCCTCGATCTTCAGGGCGGCACCAGAATGGTGCTCCAGGCCAAGGACTCCGACACCGCGAAAGCGGACCGGGAGAGCACCGACCGCACCCTTGAGGTGCTCCGCCAGCGCATCGACTCACTCGGCGTCGCCGAGCCCACCCTGACCCGTTCCGGCGAGGACCGGATCATCGTCGAACTCCCGGACGTCCAGGACCCGCGCAAGGCCGCCGAAGTCATCGGCAGAACCGCCCAGCTCAGCTTCCACGCCGTTCAGGGCCCCGGCACACAGGACAACGGCCCCGGTACACAGGACAACGGCAGGGCGGACGGCAAGACGTACGACCGGGCCGACGGCGGGCCGACGCTCGCCGACGAGCAGGGCCGCTCCCTCGACCTCGGCCCGGCCCGGCTCTCCGGCGCGGGAGTCAAGGACGCCACCGCCGTGTTCGACGCCCAACAGGGCGCCGGCTGGACCGTCTCCCTCGACTTCCACAAGAAGGCGGGCCGGGACTGGACCAAGTTGACCGGTGAGGCCGCCTGTCATCCGGTCCAGGACGAGCGGCGGCGCGTCGCCATCGTCCTCGACCAGCAGATCATCTCCTCGCCGCAGGTCTCCCCCTCGGTCGGCTGCGGCGTGGGTCTGCCCTCGGGCTCCACCCAGATCACCGGCTCCTTCAGCGCCGACGAGGCCAGGGAACTGGCCCTGCTCATCAAGGGCGGCGCCCTGCCGCTCCCGGTCGAGATCGTCGAGCAGCGGACCGTCGGCCCGACGCTCGGCGCCGCCGCCATCGACGCCAGCGCCCGTGCCGCGCTCATCGGCGCCGCGGCCACCGGGCTCTTCATCACCGTCGTCTACCGGCTCTTCGGCGCGCTCGCCGCCGTCGCGCTCGCCGCCTACGGACTGATCTCCTACGCGGCCCTGGTCGCCCTGGGCGTCACCCTCACCCTGCCCGGCCTCGCCGGATTCGTTCTGGCCATCGGGATGGCGGTCGACGCCAACGTGCTGGTCTTCGAACGGGCCAGAGAAGAACACGCGCAGCGTCCGGGCCGCACACTGCGCTCGTCGCTGACCGCGGGGTTCCGCGGTGCCTGGAGCGCCGTCGCCGACTCCAACGTGACGACACTGATCGCGGCCGGCCTGCTCTTCTTCCTCGGGTCCGGACCGGTGAAGGGCTTCGGCGTCACACTCGCCATCGGTGTGATCGCCTCGATGTTCTCCGCCCTCGTCATCGCCCGTGCGCTCACCGAGATCGCCTCGGGCTCACGCTTCGTCAACAACTACCGGGGCGTCAACGGCATCGCCAGCCCAGGTCGGGTGCGGACCTGGCTGACCCGTCGCAACCCCCAGCTGATGCGCTCCCCACGTCGCTGGCTGCTGATCTCCACGGCACTGATCGCCGTCGCGGTCCTCGGCATCGTCGTACGCGGCGTCAACCTGGGCGTCGAGTTCACCGGTGGCCGGCTGGTCGAGTACTCGACCAGCCGACCGGTAGACGTCGAACGCGCCCGCAGCGCCCTGGCCGACGCCGGTTTCGGCGACGCCGAGGTCACCACGGCCGGCGCGGGCGACCTCTCGGTACGTACCGGAAAGCTCGACGACGACGGCGAACAGGTCCTGCGCGCGGCCCTCGCGGAGGAAGGCGGCAAAACCACCAAGATCCGTGACGAACTCATCGGACCCAGCCTCGGGGACGAGCTCCGGCGCCATGCCCTGATCGCTCTCGGCATCGCCGTCCTCGTGCAGCTGGCCTATCTGGCGATCCGCTTCCGCTGGACGTTCGCCCTGGCCTCGGTCGGGGCGCTGGTCCACGACGTCATCATCCTGGTCGGCGCCTTCGCCTGGCTCGGACGCACCGTCGACGGCATCTTCCTCGCCGCACTCCTCACCGTCATCGGATATTCCGTCAACGACTCGGTGGTGGTCTTCGACCGGCTGCGGGAACTGTGGGCGAAGGCCCGCCGCACACCGGTCGGCACGATCGCCAACCAGGCCGTTCTGCAGACCGTCCCCAGAACGGTCAACACCGGGATCGGAGCCCTGTTCATCCTGACCGCTCTCGCCGTGCTGGGCGGCGACTCCCTTGCGGACTTCGCGCTCGCCCTGCTCATCGGCATCTGCGTCGGGACGTACTCCTCGGTGCTGACCGCCGTACCGGCCGCGCTCGTCCTGGAGCGGAGCAGCAAGGCCCCGCCGCCCGCCCGGAAGAGGGCCCCGAGCCGCCGTTCCGGTTCGCGAACGGCGCGGCGGGATCCGCTCGACAACGGAGCACGCGTCTAGGCCGTGGGCCTTGCGTTCGGATCGGGCCGGACCGGCGTGCCGGGCCCGGCACCGGGGCACGTGAGCCCGGCCCGATCCACGTGATCCGAACGAGAGGGCCTGATGTCCGCCCGACGCGCCGGACGACGGGCGTTCTCGGCCACAGCCATGTAGACCGGCGCGCTCGTCGGCGCCGCGGCCGTGCTGCACGGGCACCCGAGTCCTCCCCTGCTGCCCGCCGTGGCGGTGCCGGCCGCCGCGAGCACCGCCGCTGCCGTCCTGGCGCGTTCGGACGCGCCCTGTGCCCGCTCCGTCGTCAGGAAGTGAGGGACCGCAGATGGTCGGCGGTGGCCCGGTCGGCGGGCAGGAAGGTCTCGATGGCCAGTTCCGCCACCGTCACGTCCATCGGTGTGTTGAACGTCGCGATGGAGGAGACGAACGAGAGCACCTGCCCGCCGTGCTCGATGTGCAGGGGCAACGCGAAGGGCAGAGGTGACGCGGGGCCGACCACCTTGGCGTCCCCGGAGCCGCCGCCGTCCCCGTTTTCGTCCGTGCTTGCGCCGATGGCCCCGCTGTTTCCGCTGTTTCCGCTGCTCCCCGGGGTCCCGGTGGTTGCGGCGTCCCCGCAGCTCTCGGCCGTGCCGGTGCCGTCCGGTGCGGGATAGCCCGCGACCTCCTCGTACAGCTCACGCAGCTCCGCCGACCGGGCCAGGGCGATCTGGCGTTCCATCTGTGCCAGCAGATCGGCCCGCCACTCCCGAAGGTTACGGATGCGTGGGGCCAGGCCCTGCGGATGGAGCGTGAGCCGCATGGCGTTCAGCGGTGGGACCAGCAGATGCCCGGCCACGCCCTCCAGCAGCATCGTGATACCCCGATTGGCCGCCACCACGTTGTACATGCCGTCGACGACGAGCGCCGGATACGGGTCGTACCCCTGGAGCAGCCGCTGCATCCCCTCGCGCAGCGCGCCCAGCGCCGGGTCGTCGAGCGCGGTCTGTGCGTATCGGGGCGCGTAACCGGCCACCACGAGCAGGGCGTTGCGTTCCCTCACCGGGATGTCGAGGTGTTCGGCGAGCCGCAGGATCATGTCCTCGCTGGGGCGGGAGCGGCCCGTCTCGATGAAGGAAATGTGCCGGGCCGAGGAATCGGCGCGGAGGGCCAGTTCGAGCTGGCTGATCCGACGCTGCTCCCGCCAGCTGCGCAGCAGCGGCCCTACCCCCGTGTCAAGCGCGACAGTTGTCATACCAAGACCGTAACGTCACCGGCACCGTCGACCGGCACCGAATGCTCGTGAGGGAGTCTCAGCATGCCTGCCACACCATTGTCGCAGAAAGAGATCGAGGACCGTCTGGGTGACCTGCCCGGTTGGTCGCTGGAGGGTGACAGCATCACCTGTACCTACCGGCTCCACACGCATTTCGCCGCCGTCGGGCTGACCGTGCACGTGGCCCAGATCCAGGACGAACTGAATCACCACTCCGATCTGACTCTCGGTTACAACACCGTCACCCTCTCCGTGAACACCCATGACGCGGGTGGCGTGGTCACCGAGAACGATCTCAACCTGGCCGCGCGGGTGGTGGCGATCGCCCCCGGACACGGCGTGAGATAGCCGGGCAAGCACGCCGTCGAGAACCGAGGTACCGGGCCCGGCGTCCGCCGGGGCCGGGTGCCTTCGCGGGGCCCGGCGGAGCTGTGCACGATGACATGGCACATTGCAATATCCGATCTGTTGGCGTGCGGTGGCATGTCACATCGCGATGCCACGTGGTGTCATGTCGCATCGCCACCCGACCCATCGGCACGTCGGTATGCGGTGACCCGTCACGCGCGGCTCCGATCCGCCGACACGCGATGCCATGTCGTATCGCGGACATCTCACATCACGGCGCCGAAGCGCGGATGCCCGGCGAGCCACCGCGCACAGCTCTCGCTGCGCTCGGCCGCCTGCGCGTACGCCGCCCGGGTGTGGCCGCTCACCGCTCCGGACGCGGCTGCGGCCGCAGCCGACCGGGCCACCGCGGCCTTGGTAAGGCTCCCGGTGTCGGCGATGGCACGTACGGTTCGCAGATGGCGCAACTCCAGCTCCATAAACGCAAGTTATGGGCCCAGCGGCCGACCGGCAACATGCCGGTGTCCATTCGGCAGAAGTCTGTCTAGAGTCGGCCAAGTGCTGAACTACAACACTGAGGCGGCAGCCTACGACGCCACCCGCGGTGGCGTGCCCAGAGCGGAGGCGGCCGCCGCGGCGGTGCTCGGCCTGGTCCCCTCCACCGCCCGCACCCTGCTGGACATCGGCTGCGGTACGGGTCTGGTCACCGAGCGCATGGCCCTCGCCCGTCCCGGCCTCGGCGTATTCGGTACCGACCCCTCGTACGGCATGGCACGGATGGCCCGGCAGCGGATCGGTGCGGTGGCGCTCGCCGACGCGCGCCGGCTGCCGCTGCCGGACGCTGCGGTGGATGCGGTCGGCGCGATCTGGCTGCTGCATCTGCTGCGCGGCGAAGGGGATGTGCGGGCGGTGGTGTCCGAAGCGGCGCGGGTGCTGCGGCCCGGTGGAGTGTTCGTCACCACCGTCGACAAGGACGCGGCCCACGACGTGGGCAGCGACATCGACGAGGCCTTCGCACCCTATCTCGACGCCGGTCCGTCCGATTCCACGGACCTGGTCGTCGGGTACGGATCGGAGGCCGGCCTCGACGTGGTGGGGGAAGCCCGCTTCCGGGGGCACGGCCAGGGCCGGACCCCGTCGAGCGCGGCGCAGGCGGTGCGTGAGGGCTATTACGCCTCGCGCCTGCACCTGCCGGGAGCGGCGGCCGAGAGGCTCGCGGCCGTACTGACGGCGCTGGCCGAGCCCGACCGGCCGCGCCCCGATCCGTGCTACCGGCTGCTCGCGCTGCGACGCGGAGACTGAGTCCGGCGCCTCCACGAGTGCGTTCCGATGCTCCCGGCCGTCCCACAGGCAGACGGTGCTACTCCTTGAGCGTGCCACGGGCCTCCCACGCACCCGCCCGCGCCGCCGCACGGGCGAACGCCCCGAAGTCCTGCGGATCGCGCCGCAGCACTCGCTTCACGCCCTCGGTCACCGTCGCGTTGTGCCCGTCGAGCAGCGTGGTGAACAGGTCGGCCAGAAAGCCGGCTTCGGGCCCCGGCACACCGTAGTTCTCCAGCATGTGCGCGTACTCCGGTCCGGTCACCGGCAGATACCGCACCGTGCGCCCCGTGGCCCGCGCGACCTCCGACGCGACCTCTTCGAACGTCAGCAGCCGCGGCCCGGTCAGCTCATGCACCACGCCCGCATGGCCGTCCTCGGTGAGCGCGGCCACCACCACGTCGGCGAGATCGTCGACGTCCACGAACGGCTCGGCGGTCCCGCCCGCCGGGAACACCACCTCGCCGCCGAGCACCCCGTCCAGCATCGCGCCTTCGCTGAAGTTCTGCGCGAAGAACGCCGACCGGACGACGGTGAGTTCCACCCCGGCCGCCGATGCGCGCAGGGTCTCCTCCGCCACCACCGCCTGTGGCTCGCCCCGTCCGGACAGCAGTACCAGCCGCCGCACCCCGCTCTCCACCGCGATCCGCCCGAAGGCCGCCATCGCCTCCGGCGCACCGGGCGCCGCCAGATCCGGGTAGTACGTCACATATGACGCGTCCACACCCCGCAGCGCTTCCGCCCAACTGGACTCGTCCGCCCAGTCGAAGCGGACCTCACCACCGCGCGAACCGGACCGCACCGGGACCCCGCGAGCGGCCAGCCGTTCCACGACCCGGCGGCCGGTCTTTCCCGTACCGCTCGTCACCAGCACCGATTCCCGCTGCACGTTCTCCGTGTTCTGTGTCATGGCTCAAGGCTCACTCGGCGGCGCCGTCCACGACATCCCCGTACCGCTCAGCTCCATACGCGTGCGTCTACGCTGCTGGGCATGGACGCACTCGCCGGACTCCTGGACGGTCCGAGGGCCAAGGGCGCCTTCCTGCTGCGGATGGTGATGGAGCCTCCGTGGTCCGTACGGATCGCGGACCGGGCCCCGCTCTGTCTCATGTCGGTGACCGACGGGGAGGCCTGGATCGTTCCGGCCACGGGCGGGGACGCCGTGCTGCTGCGGCCCGGTGACATCGCCATAGCGCGCGGCCCGGATCCGTACACCGTGGCCGACACCCCCGACACCGCGCCGCACGCCGTGATCGGACCCGGCGGCACCTGCACCACTCTGCGCGGGGAGCCGCTCTCCGAATCCATGCAGCTGGGGGTGCGCACCTGGGGCAACGCCCCCGGTGGCGCGGCGGCCATGCTCATCGGCACCTATCTGCTGGACGGCGAGATCAGCCGGCGGCTGCTCGACGCCCTGCCCCCGCTGCTCCACCTGCCCTCGGACGGGCGGGGCAGCCCTCTGCTGACGCTGCTGGACGAGGAGATCTCCAAGGACGAGCCCGGCCAGAGCGTGGTCCTGGACCGTCTTCTCGATCTGCTGCTGATCGCCGCGCTGCGCACCTGGTTCGCCAGACCCGGCGCCGAAGCCCCCGCCTGGTACCGGGCCATGGGTGATCCGGTCGTCGGGCAGGCTCTGCGGTTGCTGCAACGGGACCCCGCCCACCCCTGGACGGTCGCCGGTCTCGCCGCCCGGACCGGGGTCTCGCGGGCCGGGCTGGCCCGGCGTTTCACGGAGCTGGTCGGGGAGCCCCCGATGGCATACCTGACCGGCTGGCGCCTCGCTGTCGCCGCCGACCTGCTGCGGGAGACGGACGCCACGGTCGAGTCGGTGGCGCGGCGGGTCGGGTACAGCCAGTCGTTCGCGTTCAGCACCGCGTTCAAGCGCGTCCGGGGCGTCAGTCCACAGGAGTACCGGAGCGGCGGCTTGCCGAATCGGCAACAAAGCTTGCCGGACGGGTGATGTGCGGTGAGGCTGTCCGCATGAGCCAGCACACCGATCACGGTCATCACCACGACAACACCGCATTCGACTGGGACGTCATGGGCCCGACGCTGGAGCAGAACGCCGAGCTCAGCAGCCGGCAGTACGCGGAGGCGGCCCGTTGGATCGCCGGCCTGCCCACGGCGCCGAAGGTCCGCAGGGTGCTCGACATCGGCAGTGGCCCCGGCGTGATCTCCTGCCTGCTCGCCCAGGTGTTCCCCGAGGCGGAGGTGGTTGCTGTCGACGGCACCCCGGCCCTGCTGGAACGCACCCGGGCCCGCGCGCAGCGGCTCGGCCTCGACGACCGGGTCCGCACTCGGCAGGCCGATCTCCCCGACGACCTCGCCGGACTGGGGGAGGCGGACCTGATCTGGGCGGGCAACGCCCTGCACCACATGGGTGACCAGCGTGCCGTTCTCGCGGGGTTCGCCGGGCTGCTGCGCCCCGGTGGGACCATCGCCCTGGTCGAGGGCGGTCTGCCGCCGCGCCAGCTCCCGCGTGACATCGGCATGGGGCGGCCCGGTCTGGAGGCCAGGCTCGACGCGATCACCGCGGAGTGGTTCGAGGACATGCGGGCGGCTCTGCCCGGCTCCAAGCGGGAGACCGAGGACTGGAGCGCCCTGTTCACCGCGGTGGGGCTGGACCCGCAGGGCACCCGGAGCTTCCTGCTCGACCTTCCGGCACCGCTCTCAGGACCGGCGCTCGACCACGTCGTCGCCGAGTTCAGCCGTCGGCGAGAGACGTACGGGGAGGCCCTCTCCACCGAGGACATCGCGGTACTGGACCGCCTGCTCGACCCCGAGGACCCGGCCGGGCTGCGTCACCGCCCCGACGTCTTCCTGCTCATGGCCCGCACGGTGCACCTGGGCCGGAAGGGCTGACCGATCCCGACCTGCTAGGTTCCCGGGAAACGACGGACCGGACAGGCCGGTCCGCGGGGCGGGTGCGGGAGGCCGACGCGTGGGTGAGTCCCTGAACCGGTCGACCCGCCGCCACGAACGCGGCCCGACCGTGCTCGCGGGCCACCGCGCGCTCGACCGCGAGTTGTCCGGTCCCGTCGCCGCGGCACACTGCGGCGAGGGGGAGTTCGCCGCGTACGGCGGCAGCGAGTTCGGGTGTTCGGCCGCCGCGCCCACCGACGCCCCGCGCGCCGTCGAGGCTCCGGTGCGACACCTCGACGCCGGCGCAACGCACATCGTTCCCGAGACGGACGCAGGCGCTGCGCGCATGTCCCTCGGCGAGCGTGAACAGAGCCTCGCCGCACAGGAGTTCTTCACCACCACGACCGCGACGCACACGCGGAGCCCCTGGACGGTGACCCGGTGAACGCCGCCGCCCCCGGGCCCCTGTCGGGTGTGGTGATAGCCGATTTCGGGCGGGTGCTCGCGGCCCCGTACGCCACCATGCTCCTCGCGGACCTGGGCGCTGACGTCATCAAGGTGGAACGTCCGGGCTCCGGCGACGACACCCGGGCCTGGGGCCCGCCGCGTGCCCATGACGAGTCCACCTACTTCCTCTCCGTGAACCGCAACAAACGGTCCCTCGCCGTCGATCTGGGCACGGAGAAAGGACGCCGCGACGCCCGCGAACTGGTGCGCCGCGCCGATGTGCTCTTCGAGAACTTCCGTCCCGGCACGATGGGCAGGTACGGGCTCTCCTACGAGGAGGCCGACGCGCTCAACCCTGGCATCGTCTACTGCTCGGTGACCGGATTCGGAGCCGGTGAAGGCGCCGCGCTGCCCGGCTACGACCTGCTGTTGCAGGCGGTCGGCGGACTGATGAGCGTGACCGGGCCCGCGCCGGGGCAGCCCGTCAAGACGGGCGTGGCACTCGTCGACGTGCTCACGGGCCTGCACGCGGCCGTGGGGGTCCTGGCGGCGCTGCGCCATCGCGACGCGACCGGCGAGGGTCAGCACGTCGAGGTCAACCTGCTGTCCACGCTGCTGTCGAGCATGGTCAATCAGGCGGGTGGATACACCCTGGCCGGTCAGGTACCGGGCATCCTGGGCAACCGGCACCCGTCCATCGCCCCGTACGAGGTCTACCGGGCGGCGGACCGGCCGCTGGTCGTGGCCGTCGGCAACGACCGGCAGTTCCTCGCCCTGTGCCGGGGCCTGGGTGCCGAGGAACTCGCAGGCGACGCCCGATTCGCCTCGAACCAGGACCGTGTCGCACACGTCGACGCGCTGGCCGAGGAGCTCTCCGCGCGGCTCGTCCTGCGCACCGCCGCCGAGTGGTTCGACCTGCTCACCCCGCTCGGGGTGCCCTGCGGTCCGGTCAACGACCTTGGGGGCGCCTTCGACCTGGCCGAACGCCTGGGCCTGTCCCCGCGTGTCACACCGGCCGACTCGGACCCCGACGATCCCCTGTGCCTGGTGGCCAACCCCATCGGGCTGTCCCGTACCCCGCCGCGCTACGAGCGGCGTCCGCCGAGGCTGGGCGAGCACACCGACGACCTCAGGCGCTGGCTGGAGAGCTGAACCGTCGGCCGGCGCCGTTTCCGTACCGTTCCTAATCAGTGAGCAGGAGTGAGTCTTGGATCCACTGCCCGGCACTGCGCGTATCCCGAACGGTTTTGGATGCGCTGGTCTCCCGCGTT
>NZ_JBIBYR010000028.1:0-92134 GCF_043083485.1 Streptomyces sp. NPDC014727
GGGGGGGGTCCCCGTGGGGGGCCGGGGGGGGGGGGGGGGCGGCCTGGGGGTGGGGGGGGCCGGGTTGGGGCGGGCCCCCCCCCTCTTGTGGTGGGGGGCCCCCGGCCCTTCGCGTACCGGGGTTCAGGCCGAGGGTTCGGCCATCGCCACCGCGATCCTGCGCGGCCCGGTGAACGGCTCCCGGCCGTGTGCGGCCAGCATGTTGTCCACGATCAGTACGTCGTCGCGCCGCCAGTCGAAGCGGGTCGTCGCCGCGCGGTAGGCGGCCCTGAGATGGGCGACCGTCCCGTCCGGGATCGGGGTGCCGTCGCCGAAGTAGGTGTTGGTGGGCAGGTCCTCGTCCGGGAAGATCTCCCGCAGCCCCTCCTGCACCTCCGGCGCCAGCGAAGTGACGTGCCAGAACGTGGCGTGGTTGAACCAGACCCGCTCGCCGGAGACCGGGTGCGCGTGGACCGCGTCCCGCGTCGTCGTCGTGCGCAGGCCGCCGTCCTCGCGCCATTCGGGCGAGATCCCCCTGTCCCGGCAGTACGCCTCGACCGCGGCCCGGTCATGGGTGTTGAACGCCTCCTGCCACGGCACTCCGAAGTCGCCGTGGAAATTGCGCACCACCCGCCAGCCGCCGCGCCGGGCGAACTCCTCGCGGACCTCGGGGTCGATGGACCGGTACACCTCACGGATGTCGGCGAGCGGTGTGGCGCCCCGGGTCTGGGCCGGCTCGACGCAGTAGAAGTACAGCGCGAGCGGCCAGACGGCCTGGTACGAGTTCTCGTTGTGCAGGAAGATCTCCTCGTCGGCCGGATAGTCCGTCGACGTGTACACCTGGCCCTTGATGGTGGAGCGCGGCGACGACCGCTCGGTGTAGCTCAGGGGTCCGGTGCCGGAGAACTCCCGCACCACCGCGTCGAAGCCGTCGACGCCGCCCACCTCGAAGCCGCGCAGCAGGATCGCCCCGCGCTCGCCGAGGATCCGCCGCAGCTTCGTCCGGTTCCCGGCGATGTACTCGTGCACCTTCGTGCCCGGCTCCGCCGTGTACTCGATCGCGGTCATGGGACCAGTACCCCTCTCCACTGCCGCTCCTCGTTCCGCGGCTCCTCGTAGTCGCACAGTTCCACCGGCCCCGTCGAGCCCGCCTCGCGGGCCAGCGCGGCGAACGCTCCGCCGGCCGTCGGCAGGTCCTGCACCAGCCAGGTGCCGGGGCCCGTCCGCTCCGTGTGCCGCACCACGACGGGGCCGTCCCGGTGGGGCTGTACGTCGACCGCCTTCAGGTCCGTGATGATGCCGACGCCGCTCGCCTTGACGACGGCCTCCTTGCGCGTCCAGGCACGGAAGAAGGCGTCGAGGCGCGCCGCCTCGTCCGGCCGGGAGCGGGCGTGCGCGAGTTCGGACGCGCTCATCACCAGTTTCGAGGCCCCCTCGACATCGAGGCGACGCCCGTCCTCGACGTCCACTCCGACCTGCCGGCCGACGACCACGGCGAGCAGCCAGTGCCCCCCGGACCGCGAGAAGTTGAAGTCCAGGTCGGTGACGGGAGCGTCGACGCGCGGTCTGCCGTGCCTCGGGTGGCCGCAGCGCGGGCAGGGACGGCGCCCGAGGACGACCTCCTGCGGCGCCACGTCCAGATACCGGGCGAGCACCCTGCGCAGTGCCGCGTGCGAAGCGGTGTAGCGCACCGCGGCGCGCGAGGACATCCGCCGCACGCTGCGCAGTTCGTCCTCGCCGAGCAGGACGGCGTCGCCGGGGGCGGGTTCGTCGGGGGCCCTGCCGTGCCAGATGTGGGCCGCGTCGCGGTCCCTCAGGTACTCGTATGCGACTGTCATCGCCTCAGTCCGTTCTTCCGGGTCCGTGGTCCTCGCCCACGGACGTCAATCCGACATCGCGACAAGCACCCGGCGGTCGCCGGTGAACGGGCGCCGTCCGTGGGCGAGCAGGACGTTGTCGATGAGCAGCAGGTCTCCGGAGCGCCAGTCCACGTCGACGGCGTGCTCCAGGCCGCGGTCGCGGATCTGGGCGACGTACTCGGCGGGAATGGGACTGCCGTCGGCGAACGTGACGTTCTGCGGCAGCTCGTCCTCGGGCAGGATCTGCGCGAGGGCGCCGGCGGTGTCGTCGCCGAGCCCGGCCGGGTGCCACTGGTCGGACTGGTTGAACCACACCTCGGTACCGGTGATCGGGTGCCGGGTGGTGGCGGGTCGCAGCGAGGAGACGCGGATGCCGCCGTCCGCCTTCCACTCCCAGGTGGCGCCGGTCCGGTCGAGGAAGGCGTCCACCTCCGCCCGGCTCATCGTCTCGAACGTGTCCTGCCAGCTCTTGCCGAAGCCGTATCCGTCGTGCAGGTTCTGGACGTAGCGCACGCCGTCGGCGAAGGCCTCGCGCACCTCGGCGTCCAGGGACTCGAGCCACACGGCCGCGTCGACCACGGGTGTCGCGCCGCCGCTGCCGGGCCGCACCTGGCAGTAGAAGGCGAGCCGCGACGGCCAGGCGTGCGCGTAACTCATCTCGTTGTGCATGGAGATGGTGAATTCCTGCGGGTACTCCGTGGATGTGTAGACGTTGCTGCCGACCTTGGTACGCGGCGAGTTGCCGTGCACATAGGCGAGCCGGTTGGGCAGCAGTGTGTCGAGCACCTGGTCCAGGTCCTCGGGGGTGACTCCGAAGCCGCGGAAGACCAGGCCCTTCTCCGCCACGAGCAGCTTGCCGAACTCCTCTCCCATGCCGGTGATCCGCTCGACGAGCTCCTCGCAGCCGCCGATGCTCTCGGTCTCGATCTCCAGGGGAGTCCAGGCCTGCGTGTGCGTCATGGGTTCATGCCTCCAGATCCTTGGTGATGTCGGCGACCAGTTCGGCCTCGCGGGGAGCGAGGTAGAAGTGGTCGCCCGGGTAGGTGCGAAGGGCGAAGTCCCCGGCCGAGGTGAGCTCGGACCAGGCGAGGACGTTCTCGCGGGAGCAGCCCGGGTCGTCGCGGCCGAGGTACGCGGTCACCGGCGCCGACACCCTTGGCGGTGGCGACGCGGGCCGGTACTCCTCGATGAGCCGGTAGTCGGCGCGGAGCGCGGGCAGCAGCAGTTCGCGCAGCTCCGGGATGTCGTACGCCTCCGAGCCCAGGTCGCCGAGTCTGCGTACCCCGGCGACCAGGTCGTCGTCGCCGCGCAGATGCAGTCCGGTGGGGCGGGCACGATGTGGTGCGGAGCGGGCCGACACCAGGAGGCGGCGCGGTACGACGCCGTGCCGGCGCTCCAGTCGCAGGGCCGTCTCGTACGCCACGGACGCGCCCATGCTGTGCCCGAACAGCGCGAGGGGCACGTCGAGTTCGGGCAGCAGGGCGGCGCCGACGGCGTCGGTGAGCGCGGCCATGGACTCCACACAGGGTTCGCTCAGCCGCTCCTGGCGGCCCGGACAGCGCACCGCGAGCAGCTCCACGTCGGACGGCAGGCGCGCCGGCCAGCCGTGGAAGAGCTGCGCGTTGCCGCCCGCGTGCGGGAAGCAGACGAGGCGCAGCCGCGGCCGCCCGGACGGGGCCGGGTAGCGCCGTAGCCACGGCTCGTCGCGCACCGTCCGCTCACTCGCTCCCCTTGGCGGGTTCATGTGTCACCTCTCGCTTCAAATCCGGTGCCAGTACGGCGAGCAGGGCCAGCACGGCCATGGCCGCGGCGATCGAGCGGACGGTGGGCAGTGCGCCCCACGCCGTGAGCAGCAGGCCGCCCGCGAAGGACCCGAGCGCGTTGGTGCCCGAGCCGATGAGGGTCGCCGTGGCGGCGACCCGGCCCTGGTACGCGTCGGGTGTGATGCTCACCTGGTAGACGGCGGCGGCCACGTTGAACACGGCGCCGACGAATCCCGTCCCCGCGTACAGGGCGCCGAGCAGCACCGGGTGCGCGGTCAGGGCCATGGCGCCGATGAGCAGCGCCCAGGCGGCGGCTCCGCCGATCAGCAGGGTGCGCCGGCGCATCCGGCGCCGCACCCTGCCGCCGGCCAGCGCCCCGCAGAGTCCGCCGACGCCGCCGATGCCCACGATCACCGCGAGGGCCGAGGACGACAGCCCCGACTCCTTGACCCGCACGATCAGGGCGAGCGCCAGCATCTGGAACAGGACGTTGGTGCCGGCCACATAGCCGAGCGCGGAGCGCAGGAACCGCTGACGCCACAGCCACCTCATCCCTTCGGCGACCTCACCGGTCAGCCGGGAGCCGTCCCTCCGGCCGGTCTCCTGCGTCTGGAAGTCCTTGCGGATGAACAGCAGCGAGAGCAGCGAGACGAGATAGCCGAGCGCCCCGAATCCGAAGGGGAACGAGCGGCCCAGCGAGTGCAGCAGCACTCCGCCCGGCTGGCCGAGCAGCCCAGCCGCGCGCCCGCGCGCCTCGTTCTGCGCGAGCGCGGCGGGCAGGTGGTCCGGGTGCACCAGATTGCGTACCGCGCCGCGCTCCGCGAGCCGGTAGAACACCGAGAGCGACGCCTCCGCGAACGCGGCCGCCGCCAGGTGCACCACGTAGACGCGGCCGGCGGCGAGCGACAGCGCCACGCCGCCGACCACCAGCAACCGGCCCGCCTCGCAGACCAGCATCACCCGGCGCCGGTCCCAGCGGTCCACGAGAGCCCCGGCGGGCAACTGCACCAGGAGCAGGGGCAGCAGGGCCGCCGTGGTCACCGCGGACATGGCGAGCGGCGAGCCGGTGTGCCAGAGCACGATCAGCGGATACGCGACGGTGGTGACCCGCGCGGCCAGGAACGACATGCTCGCCCCCGACCACAGCAGCAGGAACTCCCGGTTGCGGCGCAACGGCCCGGCCGGTGCTCCGGCCCCCTGCGCCGCACCGTCCACGAGCGTCATGTCCTGCACCACTCCAGGACGGCCATCGCGCTGTGCATCTTGTTCTCGGCCTGCGCGAAGGCGATGCTCGCCGGGCCGTCGAGCACCTCGGCGGTGACCTCGTCGCCGCGGTGCGCGGGCAGGTCGTGCATGAAGACCGCCTTGGGGCTGGAATCCCACAGGGCCGCGGTCACCTGGAACGGCGCGAAGACGTCCCGCCAGTCGGCGTCGGGCTTGCTGGAGCCGGTGGTCTGCCAGCGCGTCGTGTAGACGACGTCCTGGTCGGCGGGCGGTTCGTCCATGTCGTGCCGCTCCCGGAACGTGGCCCCGTACCGGGCCGCCTGTTCGGCGGCGCGCTCGCGGTAGTACGGGGCGAGGCCGTAGCCGGGCGGGGTGCGCAGTTCGAGCGTGGCGCCGGGGAAGCGGGTCAGGGCGAGCGCGAGCGCCGAGGCGGTGTTGTTGCCCTCGCCCACGTACAGGACACGCAGTCCCTCGATGCGGCCGAACTGCCTGTGCAGGGTGGTGAGATCGGTGAGCGCCTGGGTGGGGTGCTCCTGCGCGCTCATGGCGTTGACGACCGCCATCCGGTCCTGCGCCGCCCAGGCCCGCATCTCGGCGGGGTCGCCCGCGGTACGGGCGACCAGCACATCGAGCATCCGGGACATGACGCGTCCGGTGTCCTCGCTCGTCTCGCCGGTGTTGAGCTGCAGGTCTCCGGGCCCGTACGAGACGACCTGCCCGCCGAGCCGCAGTGCGCCGCTGGAGAAGGCGGTACGGGTACGGGTGGAGGTCTTGCTGAAGTAGACGCCGACGACGGCACCGGTGAGCGGTGCGGGGCGGCCCGCGCCGCCCGCCGAGAAGGCGGCGCCGCGGGCGACGAGGGCGTGCAGTTCGGTGTCGGTGAGGTCGTCGATGGAGATCAGATGCCGTACGTGGGCCACGGTGTCCTCCTGAGGTGCCGAAGATGTGGATGACATGTCGTCATGCGTCGTTCCGCGACGCGCGGTCCTCGTCGGTGACGACCGGGGCCAGGACCGCGGGGAGTTCGCCGGTGCCGGAGGCGTCGCGCCAGCCCGAGGCGAGCGTGCCGCTGCCGAACCGGGCGTCGTGGGCGGTGAGTTCGGCGGTGAGGTGCTTGACGACCGCCTTGCCCGAGTCGGCGTTGGTGAGGGCGACGAACCCCGTGCCGCCGTGCATCCGGCTGATCGCCATGTTCCAGTAGCCCGACGGCTCGCCGCCGTGGCCGAACTCCAGATCGTCGCCGGTGTCGTCGACGATGGTGCCGAGCCCGTAGAACGTGCCGGCCTCCCCCGCGAGCAGCTCCCGCGCCAGGGCCTGGGGAACGAGCGCGCCCGGTGTGCCGAGCAGGGAGTCCCGGACGGCGAGTGCGAACCCGGCGATGTCGCCCGCGGTGGCCCACAGACCGGCGGCGGCGAGGTGGGCGCGGTTGCGCCAGCCGCCCTTGAGGGGGGTGCCGTGCGCGTCGTGGCCGAGCGCCACCGGGAGACCACAGGTGCGCGGGTGGTCCTGGTCGAAGCTGCTGTCGGCAAGGCCGAGCGGGTCGAGGACCAGCCGGCGCATCAGGGCTTCGAAGGGCTCCCCCGTGACGTCCTCCAGCACCTGCTGCAGCACCCAGTAGTGCGTGCTGCTCTTGCGGAACGTCCTGCCCGGTGTCAGCTCGCGCCGCACGCGCGGGGTGCCGACCGGTCCGCTTCCTTCCAACAGGTTCAGCAGGGTGGGCAGTTGCTCGCCGGGCCGGAATCCGACGCTGCGGTGCCGGGCGAGGCCGGCCCGGTGTCCGAGCAGCGCGCGCACCGTGACGGGTCCCGGCGCGGCGGGGTCGTCGTCCAGGTGCCAGGAGCGCAGATACGTGTCGATGTCCGCGTCGAGGTCGATCAGGCCCTGGTCGACGAGGCGCAGTACCGCGAAGGCGGTGAGGTGCTTGCTGACGGAGCCGACCTGGAAGAGCGTCCGCCGGGTCACCGGTCCGTCGCCCCCGGCCGCGAGGACCCCGTGGGCCCGCAGTTCGGCGAGCGCGCCGTCGCGGATGACCGCGAGGGCGACGCCGGGCACGTGGTGCTCGGCCATGACGCCGGTGAGCCGCGCGGCGAGCGGGTCGGTGTCCCCGTCCTCGGGCGCCGGACCGAGCAGCGCGGCGGCCCGTGCGACGGCGTCGTGGTCCGCGTGTCCGCCGTCGGACGCCTGCGCGAGCAGCGCGGCGAGGAGTTCCGCAGGCACCTCCACGGTGGCGGCGGCGCCTGCCGCCGGGGAGTCGTCCTCCGCCGGGGACGGCGCCACCGGTGACTCGGCCGGGGAGCCGGCCGGGGCGGTGCCGCCCGTCGGGGAGCCCGCCGCGTCCTCGTCCACCGCCGCGGCCAGGTCGATCAGGGTGTCGTGCTGATACATGCGGTAGACGGAGACCGTCAGACCCGCCTCGCGGGCCGCGGCCAGGACCTTGATCATCAGCAGGGAATGGCCGCCGAGGTCGAAGAAGCGGTCGTGGACGCCTATCCCTTCGACACCCAGGACATCGGACCAGATGGCGGCCAGGGTCTTCTCCGTCGAAGTGCGCGGCGGCACGTGTTCCGTACCGGTGCGCAGCGCGCCGCGGTCGGGTACCGGCAGCGCCTTGCGGTCGACCTTGCCGTTGGCGTTCAGCGGCAGGGCGTCCAGGGGGACGAAGGCCGACGGCACCATGTAGTCCGGCAGTCGCAGCGCGCAGTGCTCGGTCAGTGCCTGGGGGTCCGGTGCGGCGGTGTGCGGAGCAGGCGTCCAGTAGGCCACCGTACGCCGGTCGCCGGGCACCGGCTCGTGCACCGCCACATGGGCGTCGCGCACGGCGTCGTGGGCGGCGAGCACCGCCCGGATCTCACCGAGCTCGACACGATAGCCCCGAATCTTGACCTGGTCGTCGAGCCGGCCGAGGAACTCCACGTTCCCATCGGAAAGTTGACGCACCAGGTCACCCGTGCGATACAGCCGGGCACCGGGCCGCTGCGCATACGGATCCGGCACAAAACGCTCCGCCGTCAGATCCGGACGCCCCGCGTACCCACGCGCCACACCCGTACCACCGACATACAGCTCACCCGCCACCCCGACCGGCACCGGAGCCAGCGCCGCGTCCAGGACGTACACCGTCGTGTTCGGCAACGGACGCCCGATCGGCACCACCTCCCGGCCCACCGGTCCGGTCACCGGGAACACCGTCGACCCCACCGACGCCTCGGTCGGCCCGTACTCGTTGATCAGCCGGCCGGGCCCCAGGATGTCCAGGGAGCGATCGGCGACGGTGCCGGGCAGCGCCTCGCCCGCCACCACCGTGACCTCGGCCAGCTCCTGTGCCTGTTCGGTGGTGAGTTGTGCGGCCAGCAGCTCCAGATGGCCGGGGGTGAGCTTGATGAAGCTGTACGGGGCTCCTGCCAGCAACTGCCGCCCCAGGTCGCCGGGTTCGGTGTCCTGGGACACGGCGAAGACGCGCTGGCCGGTGATCAGCGGTGCCCACAGATTGGGCACGACCAGGTCGAACGCGACCGAGGAGAACAGCGGCGCACCCCCCGTACCACGGGAGGCCAGCTCCCGCGCCGCCCACGCCACATGATTGACCAGACCCCGGTGATGCACCTCCACACCCTTGGGCACCCCCGTCGAACCGGAGGTGAAGACGACATACGCCAGAGCGTCCAGATCGTCCACACGCTCCGGCGCCGTGGACGGCAGGGAGGCGACGTCGTCGCCGATGAGCAGTACCCGGGCCGCGGCGCCGAAGCGGTCCTCGTACGCGTCGGACGTGACAGCCGTCCCGGCCCCCGATGTACGCACGATCGCCGCGACCCGCTCGGCCGGGTATGACGGGTCGACCGGCACATACGCGCCGCCCGCCTTCCACACCGCGAGCAGGGCCGCCACCAGGGCGGGTCCCCGGTCCAGCTGGACGGCGACCCTCGACTCGGCGCCCACGCCGCGCGAACGCAGCGCGTGGGCCAGGCGGTTGGCGTACGCGTCGAGTTCGGCGTACGACAGGGTCCGCCCGTCCAGGGTGACGGCCGGGGCGTCCGGGGTGCGGGCGGCCTGCTCCTCGAAACGCCGGAGCACCGTGGCCGTCTCCGCCTCGTACGCCGTGTCGTTCCACTCGACGAGCTGGCGCCGGAGCTCGTCCTCGGGCAGCGGGACGATCCGGGCGTCGCCCGCCGGGTCCCGCGTCATGGCGGTGAGGACGCCCTCGTACAGGGCGGTGAGCCGGTCGGCGTGGTGACGGGACAGGGCGTGGGTGTGCGTCGTCATCAGGAGGTGGCCGGAGACCGCGGACACGGCCAGGCCGAACTCCGTGGCGCCCTCCCCCGAGCTGTCGCCGACATCCACCCGCTCGGTGTCCACGTGATCGAAGTCCTGATAGCTGAACCGGACGTCGAGCAGGCGCTCCACCCCGGCGTCGCGCTGGATCGTCGGCATCGGGTAGCGCCGGTGCTCCCACATCCCCGCCTCGTGGGCGAAGACGTCACGGACCAGTTCCTCCCAGCTGCGTTCGCGGTCGGCGTCGAAGGCGAACGGCAGGGTGTTGAGGTACATGCCGTACACGCGCTCGGCCCCCGGCGCCTCGGGGCGGGCGCTGAAGACCAGCCCGGAGTGGAAGCGGGTCTCCTCGGTGAGCATGCTCAGGACCTTCAGGTGCGCGGCGAGCAGCACGCTCTTCAGGGAGACCCGGGCCCGTGCGGCCACGGCGCGCAACCCCTGCTCGAACGGGGCCAGCCGCACCGCGACCCGGAAGGTCTCGCGCGGTGCCGAGCGGTCGCCCGCCCAGGCCGTCGGCAGGGTGAAGCGTGCATGGCCGCCGGTGACGCCGGCCCAGTGCGCACGGTCGTCCCCGGACCGCAGGGAGCGCTGCTCGGCGGCCACGAAGTCCGCGTAGCGGACCGCGGGCGCGGGCACGTCGGAAGGGGCGCCGCCGTCGCGGACGCGCCGGTAGTCGTCGAGCAGTTCCATCAACAGCGCGCGGTGGCTCCAGCCCTCGGTGATCGCGTGGCACACGGTGAGGCCGAGCCGCCAGGCACCGGGTCCCTCGACGTGGGCGGTCATCCGCAGCAGCGGCGCCCGTTCCAGGTCGAAGAGGTCGGCCCGCTCCCGGGAGATGAACTCCTCCACGGCGTCCCGCAGTCCCGTCCCGTCGAGCCCGCTCAGATCGTGCACGGCGACGGGGATGTCCGCCTCGGCGTGTACCACCTGAAGCGGCTGGGACCAGGTGTCGAGGTGGAAGGAGGTACGCAGCAGCTCGTGCCGGGCGACGACGGCGCGCGCCGCGGCGCGCAGCGCGTCGGGCGAGAACGGCACGTCCTCGGTGATCCGGAACGACGACACGTTGTGGTACGCGTGCTTGGTGTCGTCGGCGAGCATCTCCAGGACCATGCCGAGTTGTACCTGGGTCAGCGGATACGCGTCCACGGCGTCCTCGGGCAGCAACGCCCGGTCCTCGGCGGACAGCAGCGCGAACCGTTCGACGGGGGCTTCGGCCTCGGTGGGCGCCGGCCGACCGGTGAGGTGCTCGCTGAGCGCGGCGACGGTGCGGAACTCGAACACGTCGCGCACCCCGATGTCGAACCCGGCGGCGCGCAGCGCCCCGACGAGGGCGACGGCACGGATCGAGTGGCCGCCGATGGCGAAGAACTCGTCCTGGACGCCGACCCGTTCGAGGCCGAGGACCTCGGCCCAGATCGCGGCGACGCGCTCCTCCGTCCCGGTGCGCGGCGCCACGTAGCCGTCGTCCACCGCGCCGGCGGGGTCGGGCGCGGGCAGCGCCCTGCGGTCGACCTTGCCGTTGGCGTTCAGCGGCAGGGCGTCCAGGGGGATCAGGGCCGCGGGGGCCATGTAGTCGGGCAGGCGCCCGGCCAGGTGGGCGCGGATCTCGTCGGCGGTGGCCGTCGCGGGTGCGTAGTACGCCACCAGTTCGCCGTCGGCGCTCGTCACATGGGCGTCGTGCACGGCGTCGTGGGCGGCGAGCACCGCCCGGATCTCACCGAGCTCGATCCGGTAGCCGCGGATCTTGACCTGGTCGTCGAGCCGGCCGAGGAACTCCACGTTCCCATCGGAAAGTTGACGCACCAGGTCACCCGTGCGATACAGCCGGGCACCGGGCCGCTGCGCATACGGATCCGGCACAAAACGCTCCGCCGTCAGATCCGGACGCCCCGCGTACCCACGCGCCACACCCGTACCACCGACATACAGCTCACCCGCCACCCCGACCGGCACCGGAGCCAGCGCCGCGTCCAGGACGTACACCGTCGTGTTCGGCAACGGACGCCCGATCGGCAGCACGTCGAGATCGACCGGTCCGGTCACCGGGAACACCGTCGACCCCACCGACGCCTCGGTCGGCCCGTACTCGTTGATCAGTTCCGTGTGCGGGGCGAGCGCGCGCCAGCGTTCCAGCGTGCCGCGCGTGAACGCCTCGCCGGCCACGACCAGGACCGGGGCGAGCGCTCCCGCCTGCTCCGCCGTGAGCTGCCCGGCGAGCACGTCCAGGTGGCCCGGGGTGAGCTTGATGAAGCTGTACGGTCCCGAGGCGACGAGACGCTCCCCCAGGTCGGCCATGTCGACGTCGCCGCCGACCGCGTGCACCGCCTGGCCGGTGATCAGCGGTGCCCACAGATTGGGCACGACCAGGTCGAACGCGACCGAGGAGAACAGCGGCGCACCCCCCGTACCACGGGAGGCCAGCTCCCGCGCCGCCCACGCCACATGATTGACCAGACCCCGGTGATGCACCTCCACACCCTTGGGCACCCCCGTCGAACCGGAGGTGAAGACGACATACGCCAGAGCATCCAGATCGTCCACACGCTCCGGCGCCGTGGACGGCAGGGAGTTCAGGGCCTGTTCGGGGAGTTCCGTGAGAACCACCGTGGCACCGGCCGCCTCGCGCATCACGGCCACGCGCTCGTCCGGGTGGGTCGGGTCGACGGGGACATAGGCGCCGCCGGCCTTCCACACCGCGAGCAGGGCGGTGAGCAGGTCGGGGCCGCGGTCGAGCCGGACCAGGACCCGGGACTCGACGCCGACGCCACGCCCGCGCAGATGGTGTGCCAGCCGGTTGGCCCGTACGTCGAGCTCGGCGTACGACAGGCTCCGCCCGTCCAGCGTGACGGCCGCGGCGCCCGGGGTCCGGGCCGCCTGCTCCTCGAAACGCCGGAGCACCGTCGCCGTCTGCGCCTCGTACGCCGTGTCGTTCCACTCGACGAGCTGGCGCTCCCTTTCGCCCTGCGGCAGGAACGACGCCTGCGCGTCGCCCTCCGGATCCGCCGCCATCGCCTCCAGGACCTGACGCAGCATGGCCGCGAGGCGGTCCGTGCCCGACCGGCTGAGCGCGCGCGGCGACGCCGTCAGGACGAGGTGGCCGACGCGTGCGGAGACACCCAGCGGGAACTCCGTGGGGCTGTCGTCGATGCTCGCCAGGTAGTCGACCTGCTCGCGGTCGACCTGGTCGAAGTCGTGATAGCTGAAACGCATGTCGATCAGCCGCTCGCCGTCGGCGAGCTCCCGCTGAATGACCGGCATCGGGAAGGCCCGGTGGGGCCACAGCTCGATCTCGCGGGCGAACACCGCGGAGACCAGATCGCGCCAGGTGGCGGCCGTGCGGTCGTGCGCGAACGGCAGCGTGTTGAGGTGCATGCCGTAGACGCGGTCCGCGCCGAGCACCTCGGGGCGCGCGTTGCACACCAGTCCGGTGAAGAAGCGCTCCTCCTCGGTGAGCATGCTGAGCGTCTTCAGGTGCGCGGCGTGCAGCACGCTCTTGAGGGAGGCTCCCGACTTCGAGGCCAGCGCGCGCAGACGGTCCTCCAGGTCGTGGAAAGGCACCGGAACCCGGTAGGGGGCGCCCTCGTCGGCGGGGTCGCCGCGCCAGGGCGCGGGCACGGTGAGCCTGGCGTGGCCGTCGACGACCGACTGCCAGTACCCGCGCGACTCCGCGGAGCCGAGGACGTCCAGCTCGGCACGGACGAAGTCGGCGAACCGGACGGCGGGGCGCTCCGGTGCGGCCGGCTCCTCGCCATCGACCAGGCGGCCGTAGTCGGCGAGGACCTCCATCAGGAGGGAGTGGTGGCTCCAGCCGTCGAGGATCGCGTGGCACTCGGTGTGCGTGATCCACCAGCTGCCGTCGCCCGCCACGTGCGCGTACAGGCGCAGCAGCGGGGGCGCGGCCAGGTCGAACAGCTCGCCGCGCTCCTTGAGGGTGAAATCCCGCAGGGACGCCTGGAGTTCGTCCTCCGTCAGCTGCGACAGGTCGCGGGCGCCGACCGGCATCTCGGCCGATTCGTGGACCAGTTGCAGCGGCACGGAGTAGCCGGTGAGGGCGACGGAGGTGCGCAGCGCCTCGTGCCGGGCGACGACCGCGGCCGCGGCGGCGCGCAGCGCGTCGAGGGAGAAGGGCCGCTCGTCACGGATCCGGAAGGACGTCACATTGTGGTAGGGGTGCTTGCCGTCGTCCGTCAGCATCTCGACGACCATGCCGAGCTGCACCTGGGAGAGCGGATAGGCGTCCACGAGCCCCTCGGGCAGCAGCGCCCTGTCCTCGGCGCTCACCAGTGCGAACGGCTCGACGGTGCGGCCGGCCTCGGCGGGTGCCGGGCGGCCGGTGACGAGTTCGGCGACCCGGGCGACGGTGCGGTGCTCGAAGACGTCGCGCACCGCGAGGTCGTAGCCGATGGCACGCAGCCGGCCCACGAGCGTCACGGCGCGCAGGGAGTGTCCGCCCAGCTCGAAGAAGCCGTCCTCGACGCCGACCCGGTCGAGCCCGAGGACCTCGGCCCACACCTGCGCGATGCGCTCCTCGGCGACGGTGCGGGGCGCGACGTGCCCCCCGGCGCCGAGCGCGTCCTGCCCCGGCTCGGGCAGGGCCCGCTCGTCGAGCTTGCCGTTGGTGGTCAGCGGCAGCCGGTCCAGGGCGACGAAGGCCGCGGGGACCATGTACTCGGGCAGTACCCCGGACAGGTGCGTGCGCAGCTCCGCCGGGGTGGGGGCCGCGTCCGCGGCCAGGGTCACGTAGGCGACGAGGCGCTTGTCGCCGGGGGTGTCCTCGCGGGCGAGGACGACGGCGTCGCGCACGGCGGGGTGCGTGGCAAGGGCCGTCTCGATCTCACCGAGCTCGATGCGGAAGCCGCGGATCTTGACCTGGCCGTCGATGCGGCCGAGGAACTCCAGGCTGCCGTCGGGCAGCCGCCGGGCCAGGTCACCGCTGCGGTAGAGGCGGGCGCCCGCGGGCCCGTAGGGGTCGGGCACGAAGCGCTCGGCGGTCAGCGCGGGCCGGCCCAGGTAGCCTCGGGCCACGCCGGGCCCGCCGACGTGGATCTCCCCCGGCACGCCGATCGGCACCAGGGCGCCCTGGGCGTCCAGGAGGTACACGTCCAGGTCGGTGAGCGGATGTCCGACGGGGTTGCCGGCCCGCGGGTCCAGGTCGCGCCCGGTGAGGCGGTGGTAGGTGGTGTGGACCGTCGTCTCGGTGATCCCGTACATGTTGACCAGGGCGGTGCGTTCCAGGCCGAACCGGTCGGTCCACGGACGCAGTTCGGAGACCTCCAGCTTCTCCCCCGCGAACACCACGGCCCGCAGCGGGAGTTCGGTGTCCGTGTCCACCAGCGAGCGGAACGCGGACGGCGTCTGGTTGAGCACCGTGACCTGCTCGCGCTTCAGCAGGTCAAGGAACTCGTCCGGGGAACGGGTGACGGCGTGCGGGACCACGACGAGCCGGCCACCGTGCAGCAGCGCGCCCCACATCTCCCACACCGACACGTCGAAGGCATAGCTGTGGAACAGCGGCCATACGTCGGTCTCGGTGAACGCGTAGTGCTCGTGGCCTCGCTCCAGGAGACGTACGACATTGCGGTGGGTGAGCGCGACGCCCTTGGGGCGGCCCGTCGAGCCCGAGGTGTAGATCGTGTAGACGAGGTTGTCGGGGCTGCCCGGCACGGCCGGGTCCGTGTCCGGTTGGGCCTCGATCAGTTCGGCATCGGTGTCCAGGAGCAGCAGGTCCACGTCGAACGGCCCTGCGTGCGCCGCTGTGGTGACGACGACGGGGGCCTGGGCGTCCTGACGGATGTAGGCCAGGCGGTCGGCGGGATTGGCCGGGTCGAGGGGCAGGTATCCGGCCCCGGACTTGAGGATGCCGAGCAGCGCGGGCAGCAGCTCGATGCCGCGCTCCAGGCTGAGGCCGACGAGGACCTCCGGGCCGGCGCCGCGTGCGATCAGGGCGTGCGCGATGCGGTTGGCGCGGGCGTTGAGCTGCGCGTACGTCAGGTCGGTGCCCTCGAAGGTCACGGCGACGCGGTGCGGGGTGCGGGCCGCCTGCTCCTCGAAGACCTCGTGCACACGCCGCGTCACGGGCCGCGTCCTCGCCGGGGTGCCGAGCAGTACGGTCCGCTCCCGCGCGTCGAAGATGTCGTACGAGGACAGTGCCGCGTCCGGCGTGGCGGCGATCCCCTCCAGCAGTCGCAGCAGGTGACCGGCGAAACGCTGCACGGTCTCCCGGTCGAAGAGGGCGGTGGCGTACTCCAGATGGCCGCCGAGCGAGCCTTCCGCGCCCTCCCGGACCTGCAGGTCGAGGTCGAACTTGGCGACCCGGCCCGAACCCTCGAACGGGGAGGTCTCGACGCCGGGGAACGTGAAGGACGACCCGCGGTCGCCGTGCATCGTGAACGCCACCTGGAACAGCGGCGTGCGCGACAGGTCGCGCTCGGGGCCGAGCGCGTCGACGACCTGGGTGAAGGCCACGTCCTGGTGGTCGTAGGCGTCGAGGACGGTGGCGCGGGTGCGGGCGAGCAGCTCGGTGAAGGCGGGGTCGCCGCCGACGTCCGCGCGCAGCACCAGGCTGTTGATGCCGTAGCCGATGAGCTGCTGCAGCTCGGGCCGGCCCCGGCCGGAGACGACCGTACCGACGGCGATGTCCGTGCGGCCGCTCCAGCGGGCGAGCAACGACTGGTAGGCGGCGAGGAACAGCATGAACACAGTGGCGTCGTGCCGGGCGGCCAGGTCGCGCAGCCGGGCGGCGAGCGGGCCGGGCACGTCGAACGCGACGGCGCTGCCCGCGCCGTCCCGCACGGCGGGGCGGGGCCGGTCGGTGGGCAGTTCGAGCGGGGCCAGGCCGGCCAGCTGCCCGCGCCAGTAGTCCAGGTGGTGTCCCACCACGTCGCCGGTCAGCTCACCGCGCTGCCATACCGCGTAGTCGGCGTACTGCACGGCGAGCGGCGCGGGCGCGTCTCCCCGGTACAGCTCGCTCAGTTCCTGTCCGAGGACGCCGGTCGACCAGGCGTCGCAGGCGATGTGATGGAGCACGACCGCCAGGACGTGCTCGTCGGCGGTGAGCCGGATCAGCCGGGCCCGCACCGGCCAGCCGCCGGCGAGGTCGAACGGTTCGGCCAGGTCTGCCTCGATCAGGGCGCGGGCCGCGTCCTCGTCGGCCGCGTCGGTGACGACGATCGGGAACTCCCGCGGCCGGTCGATCACCTGGACGGGCTCGTCGCCCCGCAGTTCGTAGCGGGTGCGCAGGATCTCGTGCCGGTCGAGCACCGTCTGCCAGGCCCGGCCGAGGGCCTCGGTGTCGAGGTCGCCGCGCAGCCTGAGCACCAGCGGCACCAGGTATTCGGGGCTGTCGGGTTCGAGGCGGCCGAGGAACCACATCTGCTGCTGCCCGTACGAGAGCGGCAGCGGCGCCGTTCGGTCGGCCCGCGGGATCCCGGTGCGGCGGGCGGTGGTGCGGCGGCCCCCGAGGCGGCGGCGCAGCAGCTCGGCGCGGAGTGCTTCGGCGTCGACGGCCGGGACAGCGGGCCTCTCCATTTCCCCGGTGCTCATGCCTGGTGCTCCTTGGATGTCTGCGGTGCGTTGTCCGTGTCCTCGACCGCCGCGCGGAGGTCGTCGTCGGTCAGCGCTGCTATCTGTGCCGTGACGTGCTCCTCGACCACCTCGGCGAGCCGCCGGACGGTCGGGCCCTCGAACACCGCGCGGACGGTGAAGTCGATGTCGAACGCGCGCTGGATCTCCGAGATCAACCGGATCGCGAGGATCGAATTGCCGCCCACGTGGAAGAAGTTGTCGTGCGCGCCGGCCTGGACGCCGAGCAGCTCGGTCCAGATCCCGGCGATGCGCTCCTCGACGGGGCCGCTCGGGGCGACGTGTCCGCCGTCCTGCTCGGGCCGTCCGGGGTCGGGCAGGGCGCGTCGGTCGACCTTGCCGTTGGCGTTGACGGGAATCACGTCGAGGGCGGTGTACGTCGCCGGGACCATGTACTCGGGCAGCCGCTCGGCGCAGTGCGGGACGAGGTCCGGCAGCGGTGCGTCCGCGTCCGCGGGCACCACGTACGCGGCGAGGCGGGGTTCGGCGCCCTCGGCCCGGTGCACGGTGACGACGGCGTCGCGCACGGCGTCGTGGGCGGCGAGCACGGCCCGGATCTCACCGAGCTCGACGCGGTATCCCCGGATCTTGACCTGGTCGTCGACGCGGCCCAGGAACTCGACGGTGCCGTCGGGGAGTCGACGCGCCAGGTCGCCGGTGCGGTAGAGGCGGGCACCGGGCTCCTTCGCGTACGGGTCGGGCACGAAGCGCTCCGCCGTCAGGTCCGGGCGTCCCGCGTAGCCACGCGCCACACCTGTACCACCGACGTACAGCTCGCCCGCCACCCCGACCGGCACCGGGGCCGACGCCGCGTCCAGGACGTACACCGTCGTGTTCGGCAGCGGACGCCCGATCGGCAGCACATCGACGTCGGGCGTCTCGCCGTCCGGCGGTACCGGGTGGACGGTCGCGCCGACCGAGGCCTCCGTGGGCCCGTACTCGTTGAGGATCCTCATGTCCGGGGCGAGTTCGCGCCAGCGCTCCAGGCTCGCGCGGGTGAACGCCTCGCCCGCCACGACGAGGACCGGGGTGAGCGCTCCCGCCTGGGTCGCGGTCAGCTGGGTCGCGAGGATGTCGAGGTGTCCGGGCGTCAGCTTCAGGAAGCTGAACGGTTCGGCCTCCGCGAGGCGTTTGCCGAGCTCCGAGAGGTCGGTGTCCTGCGGCAGCAGGAACAGCCGCTGCCCGGTGACCAGCGGCGCCCAGAGGTTGGGGACGACCAGGTCGAAGGCGACGGAGGAGAACAGGGCGCCGCCGCCGCAGTCACCCCCGGCCAGCTCCCGGGCCGCCCAGTCGATGTGGTTCGCGAGGCCCCTGTGGTGCACCTCGACGCCCTTGGGCGTGCCGGTGGAACCCGAGGTGAAGACGACGTACGCCAGCCGGTCCAGGTCCCTGGCGCGGGCCGGTACCGCCGAGGGCCGCTCGGCGACGGCCCCGGCGTCGGTGTCCAGGCACAGCAGGCGCGGCCCGAGCGAGGGGAAGCGGCTCGCGTACCCGGCGACGGTCACCGCCGTGCGCACGCGCGCCGTCGCGCACATCTCGGCGACGCGTCCGGCCGGGTGGGACGGATCCACCGGCACGTACGCGCCGCCCGCCTTCCACACCGCGAGCAGCGCCGCCACGAGGTCGGGCCCCCGGTCGAGCAGCACCGCGACGCGTGACTCGGCGCCCACGCCCAGGGTGCGCAGATGGTGGGCGAGGCGGTTGGCGCGGGCGTCGAGCTCCCCGTACGTGAGCGTCTGCGCGCCGTGCGTCAGTGCGGTGTGCTCCGGCGCGGTGCGGACCTGCTCCTCGAACCGTTCGAGCACGGAGCGTTCGTCGGTGCCGTGCGCCGTGTCGTTCCAGTCCACGAGGATCCGCCGGCGCTCGTCCGGCGACAGCAGCGGCACCTCCCCCAGCGCGGTGTCGGGGTCGTGTGCCACCGCGTCCAGCAGGCTCAGGAAGTGGCCGGCCATCCGCTCGGCCGTGGCCCGCTCGAACAGGGACGTGGCGTACTCCAGCACGCCGTCGAGGCCCCCCTCGGGGGTCTGCCGCATGAACAGCGACAGGTCGGTCTTGGCCACCTGCCAGGCCTCGGTGAACGCCGCGAGGTCCGCGTCATGCGTGACGACGCTGGTCACACCCTCGCTGTGCAGGTCGAAGGCCACCTGGTAGAGCGGTGTGCGGGACAGATCGCGTTCGGGCTGCAGCTCGTCGACGAGCCGTTCGAACGGCAGCTCCTGGTGGACGAAGGCCGCGCGGGCGGTGTCCCTGACCCGGCCGAGTGCCTGAACGAAGCTCATCCCCGGCCGCAATCCGCAGCGCACGACGAGGGAGTTGAGGAAGAAGCCGACCATGCCGTCGGTCTCGGGCCGGGTGCGGCCGGCCACCGGGGTGCCGACCGGCACGTCCCACTGACCGCTGTAGCGGGCCACCAGCGTGGCGTACGCGGTGAGGAGCGTCATGAATGGTGTCGCACCGTGCGCCCTGCCCAACTCGCCCAATTTCTCGGCCAGTTCGCTCGTAATCCGGAACGGTACGACCGCGCCGTGCGGGTCGCGCACCGCCGGGCGCGGCCGGTCGGTGGGCAGGGCGAGCGGGGCGATCTCGTCGAGCGCGGCCCGCCAGTGGGTCAGCTCCCTGTCGATCACCTCGTCGGTGAGCCGGGCGTGCTGCCAGGCGCCGTAGTCCGCGTACTGGAGGGCCGGCGCCGGCAGCCGCGGCGCCTCGCCCGCGGCGAAGGCCTCGCACAGGACGCGCAGTTCGCGCTCCAGGATCACCGTCGACCACCCGTCGCAGGTGATGTGGTGCATGGTCAGGAGCAGGATGTCGCCGTGATCGTCGACCCGGGCGAGCAGCGCCCGCCACAGCGGTCCCCGTGCCAGGTCGAAACCCCGCCGGAACTGCTGGCCGAACAGGGCCGGCAGGTGGGCCCGGGTGGTGGACTCGACGCGCAGTTCCACGCTCGTGCCGTCCGGGGCGTCGATGATCTGGCGCGGCTCCCCGTCGCTGTCGGCGTACCGGGTCCGCAGCGGCTCGTGCCGCGCGGCGAGAGCGTCCAGGGCACGCCGGACCGTCGTCGCGTCGAGACCGGCCGGCAACCGCAGGAAGAGCGGGGCGACCCACTCGGGGCTGCCGGGGTGCATCCGGTCCAGGAACCACAGGCGGCGCTGGCCCGACGACAGCGGCAGCTCGCCGTCGCGCGGCACGGCCACGATGCCGGGCTCTTCGGTCCGCGCCCCCGGCGCCGAGCCGATCAGCCCGGCCTGCGCCTCGACCGTGGTGGCCGCGAACAGGCCGCGCAGCGACACCTTCTCGCCGGAGGCGGCCCGCAGTCGGGCGGCCAGGCGCGTCAGCTGCAGCGAGGTGCCGCCCAGGGCGAAGAAGTCGTCGTGCGCGCCCACCCGCTCCAGGCCCAGCAGCTCCGCCCACACCCCCGCGACCAGTTCCTCGGCCGCGTCGCGTGGCGCGGTGAACGCCGGCTGCTCCGCGGCGAGGATCTCGTCCGGCGTCGGCAGCAGCGCCCGGTCGACCTTGCCGTTCGCCATGAGCGGGAAGGCGTCGAGGGTGTGGAGGAAGGCGGGGACATGGCTGTCGGGGAGCCGCTCGGCGAGGAACCCGCGCAGCTCGGCCGCCCCGACGGGGGCGCCGACGGTGAGGTGCGCGGCGAGCCGCTTGCCGCCGTCGACCGTGTACGGCGTCACGACGGCGCCGGTGACCGCCGGGTGCGCCGCGAGGGCCGCCTCGACCTCGCCCGGCTCGATCCGCACCCCGTTGACCTTGACCTGGTGGTCCAGCCGGCCCAGGTACTCCAGAGTGCCGTCGGCACGCCAGCGCACCTGGTCGCCGGTGCGGTACAACCGCCCGCCGGGCTCGGGGGCGTACGGATCGGGCACGAAGCGTTCGGCGGTCAGATCAGGGCGCCCCGCGTAGCCGCGGGCCACTCCCGTGCCCCCGGCGTACAGCTCACCGGGCACGCCCACCGGTACGGGCGCGCCGTTGGCGTCCAGGACCATGACCCGCATGCCGGGCAGCGGACGGCCGATGGGCACGGGCCCCGCGGTGACGTCCGCGGCGACCTGCTGGGCGGTGACGTCGATGGAGCACTCGGTCGGCCCGTAGGTGTTCCACACCTCCAGCTCGGTGCCCGCCCGTTCGCGCACCCGGGCGACGAGCTCGGCGTGCAGGGCCTCGCCGGCCGAGAAGAGCAACCGCAGCGAGCCGCAGCCGCTCCAGTCGCCCTCCTCGACGAGGAGGCGCAGCACGGACGGCACGACCTGGAGCACCGTCACACCGGTTTCCGCGACCGTGCGCAGGAGTCCGGCCGGATCGCGCTCGGCACCGGCCGGGGCGAGTACCACGCTGCCGCCGCTGACGAGCGGCGCGAAGATCTCCCAGGCCGCGGCGTCGAAGCCGATGGTGGTCTTCTGCAGGACGCGGTCGTCGGCCCCCAGCCGGTGCCGGTCCACGGTCCAGCCGACCCGGTGGGCGATGCCCGCGTGGGTGATGACGACGGCCTTCGGCTTTCCGGTCGAACCGGAGGTGAAGACGGCGTACGCGACGTTGTCGGAGTGTGCGGCGGCGAGCGGCGGCCCGTCGGGCGCATCGCCGGCCGGGACCTCCTCGGGTCCCACGCGCCGGGCCCCGGCGTCGCGCACCGCGTCCGCCAGCTCGGGCCCCGCCAGCACCAGGTGTGCCCCGCTCTCGCGGACCAGGCCGGACAGCCGCGCGGGCGGCTGTGCCGGGTCGAGCGGGACGTAGCCCGCGCCGGCGCGCCACGCCCCGAGCAGCGCCACGACCAGATCGACGCCGCGCGGCAGGCCGACCCCGATCAGCGTCTCGGGCCCGGCACCCAGATCCCGCAGGTGGTGGGCCATGCGCAGCGACGCGTGGTCCAGCTCCTCGTACGTCACCGCCCGGGCGCCGTCGACGACGGCGACCGCGTGCGGGGTACGGAACGCCTGCTCGGCGAAGCGTTCCGAAAGCAGTTCGGCGTTCACGGTAACTCCTGTCACAGATCCGGGTGGGCGGGCGAACGGGCTCAGGCCGCGGAGGACTCGTGCATGCGGCGGCGCAGGCTCAGCGGCCGCATGTCCGTCCACACCTCGTTGATCCTCGCCAGGCACTCCTCACGGGTGCCCTCCGTGCCCTCGGCGTGCCAGCCGGCGGGCAGCTCGCGCCCGGCGGGCCACAGCGAGTACTGCTCCTCGTCGTTGAACACCACGCGCTGGACGGGGCCTTCGGACTGCTCTGCGGTCATGACTGACTCCTTGGTGTGGATGGGGTGGTGGGTACGGGATCCGGTCGGGGCCCACGGGATCAGGCGGGCAGGAAGTCCTCGACGCGGACGCCGAGGCCGCGCTCCTCGGCCCGCTCGCGCACGTACTCCGCGAGCGCCATGTCGAGCACGCCCAGGCCGAAGGGCGAGAACACGACGGGGCGGTGCGGCGCGCGGCGCAGCGTGGCCGTGCCACGCAACAGCGCCCCGATCGGCGCGGCCACGAAGTCGCGGTTTCCCACGGCCTGTTGGGCCAGGTCGAGGGAGGTGCGTTCACGGCAGACGTGGTCGGCGTCGTCGACGACGTTGACCGCGCCGAGGACCGTGTCGGCCGTCAGGTCCCGCAGCGAGACATGCAGCACGGTGGTGTCGGGGCCGCAGGCCGCCAGGTCCATGTGCGGGGCCGCGGCGGTCGTGGCGAGAGAGAGGAGCCGGTGCGCGCCGAGGGCCTCGGTCAGGTCGGTCACCACGGACGTCGTGACCTTCGGGGCCGCCTCGGCACACCGCTCCGCGAACGCCGCGGCGCGCGCCGGATCGGTGTCGTACAGGGCGGCCTCGCGCAGCCCCGGCAGGGCGGCGGCCAGGAAGCGCAGGACCTCCAGGTTGATCACGCCGCAGCCGATCAGCAACACGGAGTCCGGGGCGTTTCCCGCGGTCAGCTCCCGGGCGGCGAGAGCCGCGCTCGCGGCGGTGCGCTTCGCGGAGATCACCGCGCCCTCGACGAACGCCGTCGGGCGGCCGTCGTCCAGCGAGTTGAGCACGATGGCCGCGCTGGCCCTCTCGGCTCCCACCTCCACGTTGCCGGGGAACGAGGCGATCCACTTCATCCCGGCGACGGGCCGTTGGCCGCCCCGGTAGGCCGGCAGGCCGATGATCCGGTCCCGGTCGTGCCGCTCCTCGGGGAAGCGCAGGAACGTCGAGTGCGGCAGGGACGTGAGCCCTTCGTCGTGCAGCCGGTAGGTCTCGCCGACGAGCTCGATGATCTCCGCCTCGCGGTCGGCCAGGACGTCCGCCACATCGGCGCGCCGGAGAATCAGCATGGGGTTCCCTTCCTGCGGGGCTGACGGGGGAGGCAAAGCCTGGTGATGCGGAGATGGTGCGAGAGGCCGCTATATACGGCCTATACGGACGGCTCGTGCCCCGGCGGCATGACCCCCGCCGGGGCACGAGCCGTTCTCGGAGCACGAACCGTTCCTAGAAGACTCATGAAGATCTTGCTGAGGGGCTGTCCGGCCGTGGGCCGGGTGGCGGTCTGACAGGGGGACGGTGTGGCGGCGGGGCAGGTCACCGTGGCGGCGGCGGTTTCGATACGGACGTCGTCCAAGGTGAAGCCCGCGGGGACGGCGGGCCGGAGCGGGGCGGGTTTGAAGAACAACCGGTGGCTTGCTGCTTCGAGGGTCTGGCAGGCCTCGCCCGTGGAGTAGGCGGTGTCACCGAAGGCGTCCACCGACGGTGGCCTCGTGGTGCTCGGGCCCGACGCCGGGAGTGAGGGCCACCGCGGTGTATAACGCGGTCTCCGGCTCGATGGCCAAGTGGGCTTTGTATCCGTCCTGCTGGTGGCTGCGGGTCTTGTGGATGTGCCGGGCTTCGGGGTCGACGGTGGAGACCATCCGGTCGTAGGCGGTGCCCCGGGTGACGCGCCAGCGCCCGTCGCGGCCGTCGGAGTCCTCGGCAGGTTCGACGTCCTGTCCGGCGACCAGGGACAGGATGCCGACAGCGTTCGCTGCTTTCTCGCCCAGTTCCTGCTCGGGCAGGTGCCCGAGCAGCCTGAGTGCGTCGCCTACCAGGGCGTCTACGAGGGCGGCGCGGGCCTCCTCGTCGTTCCAGACGATCCTTGGTTTGCCGGGGTCGCTGTAGTCGGCTCTTGCCGTCGAACGTTGCGAGGTGGCGCAGGTGCTCGTCGGCTGTCGCTGCCTGTTCGGCCGCTGCCGTTTCGCGGGCCTGTTCGGCCAGGGCGAGGACGAGTTTCTCGTCGGCGAGGTCGAGCAGCCGGCAAATGGGCGCGGTTTCTCGTTGGCCCCGGGTCTCCCCGCGCGTGTGGTCGGCTGCGATCTGCTCCAGCAGGGTGCGTTCGGTCTCCTCGGCCGCGGCCGCCGTCTTGTCCTCGCGCCGGGCCTCGACGGGGCTGGTGGCGATCAGCCGGGTGAGCTCCTGGTCGGTCCGGTCGCCGTACGGGCGCCTGGTCCACGGGCTGACCCGCGCCAGTTCCCGTTCCTCCTTCATGGCGGCGAGCTGCTCCTTCTGCTCGTCGGTCAGCCGGTACTCGCGCTTCTGTTGGAGGGCGGCTCGCTGCCGCTGGTTGTGGACCGTCGTGGACACCGACCGTGCGAGGGCGGCCCGTCGGTCGATGGTGCGGGTCTGCGACGGCACGGGCACGGGGGCCGGTGGTTCGTGGAGGAGGTCGGAGACCATCGAGTCCGGCCGGGACTGCCCCAGGAAGCGGGCGAATGCGTCGACGGCGCGCTCCAGGCGCTCCTTCTCGGCGCGGGCGTCACCGAGCCGCGCCCGGGTGTCCTCTCTCTCGATGACCGCGAGCGGCAGCCACAGGTGGTTGGCGGCCTTGCCCCGGGTGAGGCCGGGTACGTCGCGAAGGCGTTGGCTCCGTGCCCGTACAGCAGGCTCGTGTAGCAGGTCATCCCTTGCGAGGCGGCGATCGTCATGGCGTACCCCAAGGACAGGGCCCCGGAGGCGCCCTGGTCCGGCGTCAGCCACCCGGACACGTGGGTATCGTCCTGGCCGCGCGTTCGGGTGCGCCAGGTGATCTCGATCCGCCGTCCTGGGCGATCTCGCTGACGACGGCCCGGTACCCGTTCAGCAGGTCCGGGCCCTCCCCGCGGCGGCTGCGGTAGTCGTTGACGCGGACCCGCACGGCGTCCCCGGCCGCGAGGCTGAGCCGGTCGCCGCCGGGCAGAGCGTAGGTGTGCTCGGTGCCGAGTTCGTCGGCGGCGCGGCGGATCTGCTGGGCCCCGGCGTTGAGCGCGTCGACATCCGTATGGCGGGCGGCGAGAACTACCAGCTCGTCGATGAGGTCGTAGGTGTCGGGACCGGCGCCATGGTTCAGCGCGGCAGCGAGGCCGGCGGGCATGGGGTTGCAACGGCGACGGTCTCGCCGCTTGGTTCCTTGCCGCTTTCTCGTGGCCTTCGGCGATTTCTACAGACCATCCAGCCGCCTGGTCACCGTGTCGAGGGTCGGCCAAGGAGGACCCTCGCGCAACAAGCGCAGGAATTCCTCTCCGAATCGCCTCCCATTCGGAAACTGGTCGCCAAGCTCCCAGCGCCACACGGCGACCATCGCGATAACGAGCTGCCGACACTCGTCCAGCAGCCCTTGGTCAACGCTTGGGTAGTGCTCGCAGACCGCCTCGGGAACATGGGCGAGATCGAACTCAACGGGTCCACGGCAGCACGTCTCAAGGTCGATGAACAACGGGCCGTTCCTCGTGCTGAGCACATTGCCTGGATGCGGCTCGCCGTGGAGCAGCTGCTCCACGGCGCCGCGGTCGTCGATCGCTCGTCGCAGACTTGCCAGCCTGCCGCTGAGGAACACGCGGTCCGCGTCGGTGAGCTCCGGCGAGCGATCCGGGTCGGCGACAACTTCTTCCGCCTCCGTGATCCGGTCCGTGAACCTCGGACTCGGCACCTCGACCTGGCGCATGCCGGCGTGCAGCTGCTCCAGTGCCTTGGCGTAGTCGACCGGTGAGGTGTGAGGTGTCACGGGCTCGTAGTAGGTCCACAGCGTCACCGCGAAGTCATCGCGCGTGTACACACGCGGGTCCGCCCGAGGCTCCAAGGGACACACCGGGCATCCGACCTCGGTGAGCCGCTGAGCGAGATCGACTTCGAACTGTGCAACCTCTTGTCCCACAGGGGCGACCCGGGCAAAGACGTCGCATGGCGTCAGCCGCAGTGCCAGCTTGTTCGAGTTGTGGAGAACGATTGCATCGTTGGCCGGCAGGTCGAGCGATGCGGCGACCGAAGTCGCAGCCGCGATCGCACGCGTGACGTCGGTCATATCCACCCTCGAATCTTGGCATAGATGAGCGAGGGCGATGCCAACTATCGCGACTCGGTACAGTGACGCAGGTCACTCAAAGTTCAACGACAATCGCTCAAACTTCGCTGCAAGAGGTCAGATCAATCGGGTCTGGAACGGACCGCCCTCAGCCCAGACCCGCACCCCGTCGCGGAGAAGGCGTCACTCTCGGCCGACGCTTCCGGCGCACCTGGGACGGCCGGATCCTGCAAGCCCACTGGTCGGCCGGGGCGCACGATGTCCTTCCCCTGCGGCATCGTGGGTTCGCAGGTTCAATCGAGCAGGTCGCGGAGCAGCCTTCTGTTCCGCCGGCCTCCGTCCCCGCCGGAGGAGTTAGCCTGCGTGCGAGCACCGGTGCGGCCCGCCCTCGTGGGCAGGCGCCTTGGGCAACCCGACGAGAGACCCTCCGCACGGCACCCCATGACGCGCTGTGGCCCTGCCGGATCCGGCAGGGCCACAGGCGGAATGCTGCCGATGGTCAGGGTGTGAGATCCAGGACGCGGACCAGCTCACCAACCCACCGGCCCGGGGCAGTGGTCGCAATGATCGCCCCATCGGGACGGTCCGCCGTGGGCTGCGCCGCGTACTGACTGTGCGCCGCGGCCCACGTCTCCTGCCGCGCGACGGCCAGGGCGGCCGGCAGATCCAGGTCCAGGACAGTGATACCGGGCAGAGCAGCCAGATGTTCCGCCGTGCCGGGCCGTGCACGGTCGGCTTCGACGAGGGCGCAGGACGGGGCATAGAGGAACCAGCCGGGCTCGGCATGGGCCCGGTGGATCAGGCGGGAGGCGAGGACGTTGCCCTGGCCGGCCGCGGCCATCGCGGTGTCGTCCAGGACGATGTGCATGGCGTCGCTCACCGGGCCGTCACCCGGGCCAGGCGCCGGTCCAGCTCACTGTCCAGCTCGTTCTGCTCGGAGCGGGTGGGGGCGTAGCCGTTCCACGCCTTCAGCGCGGCCAGGGCCTTCTCCGCGCGCTCTGCACGCTCGGCCGGGGTGAGCATGGTCTCGGCCAGGCGCGCGAGGTACGCGCGCAGTGACAGGCCCTCGGCAGCCGCGATCGCGGCCAGCCGGTCCTTGGCCTCCTCGGGGATACGGACATTGGCATCGGACATTGTCGTACTCCTTCCCATCCCACCAGGATACGGGTGCGTACCCGTACCCATTGACCTGAGTGTTGAGAGGACGACGAAGGGCGGGCCACCAGGTCGGTCGCATGAGGGGTATGCCAGAGTTTGTTTGTCGTCAAGCGATGCCGCGTCGGGCGCGGAGCCGTCGACCGCTACCTCGACCAGACTCAGGTAGAAGCTCCACGCGGCGTGGTCCGGCGCATCGTCCCCCTCATGCACTGCCTCCTTACCGGTGACCGAAAGGGGAGGCCGTCCTCCCTCCGGCCAACTGGACCGGAGGGACGCGACAAGGCGGGACCGCGTGATCAGCACACTATGGACCGGCCTGAAGCTCCAATGCCCATGAGGAGAACTGAACGAATCTCTCAAAGTAGGCGCCGAATCCGCCCAAGTAGACAGGGCGAACAGATGGGGCGACCTGCCGCAGGTCATCGCATCCGAGTCACGGTCAGCATCCAGCCTCTGTTCGAAGCCGTCGCATGTCACGCACAAGCGTGCAGGTACGCGCGAACGGGCAGCGGATGTACACCGGTTCGGGAGGCAGCCGCCGCCCGAGAGGGAATCGAAATGTTCACGGTTTCGACAGCAGTACTGGCACGGAGAGGTTGCTGCTGGGGTGCGATGGCCAACGCCGTCGGGGTCTGGTGCTCCGGCCGCATCGGTGCGCCGGCTTCAGGCAGGTGGAAGCGGCTCTGCGACGGTGACCGTGCCGGTCCGCCAGTCCGGTTGATCGGGTGCGTGCCAGAGGACGTCGAGCCCGCGGTGGGTGAGTTCCTCCGCCTTCTGAACCAGGGCCGCCTGCGCGATGTCCGGCTCGGACGGGGGCGGAGGACCAGCGAACGCGCCGTCGGCGATGCCGGCCGGCCCGGTGAAGTGGACGGCGTACCTCCATCCGTCCGGGGTCCGGTACAGGACGAGGCTGGTCGGCGTCCCGAGGGTGCGCCAGTACGGTCGCCGTTTACTCGCCATGCCGCTGCGGATCACCGCCCATGCGGCGCGTCCGGCGTCACCGAGGACGTAGGCGCCCCCGACCGTCCGGATAGACGGATGGTCGGGGGCGAGCGTGACGCGGCAGGATGCTCCGTATGACATTGCCCACCCCCGAGCTGCACACCGCCCGCCTGCGACTACGGCCGTTCACCGACGCCGACGCGGCGCCGCATCCAGTAGCTCGTGGGGTCCGCCTGGAGCGGCAACATTTTCATCGGCGCGCGCGAGTGCTGTCGCTACTCGGGTTCTGGCTCACTTTCTGTGCGTGAACATCGAACACGCTGCGGCCCGGGTGCCTCTCGAAGCACTGAACAACTGCTGTCGGAAACCGGTGAACAAAGCAAAGCGTTGGAAATTCGGCGCATCTGGTGCCGGGTCAGACCCCCGCGGACGTCCGGGCGTCCTTGGTGGGTGTCACGGGCGCCGCCGCAGGGCCGCTGCCGTGCCCTTTCGGGGACCCGAACCAGGCCACTGCCACCGCGCCCGATACGGCGAGCACGAACCCGGTGATCGCCGCCCAGGCGAAGCCGGGACGGGAGGCATCGCCGAGCCACAGCACGCCGATGATGCCCGGCAGGACGGTCTCGCCGACGACCAGCGCGGCGGTGGCGCCGTTGACCGAGCCGATCTGCAGGGCGACCGTGTGCAGGTACATGCCGCCGATGCCTGCCACCAGGATCGCGTAGAGCGCCGGGTCGCAGAGCAACGCTCCCGGGTCGAAAGGGTCGATGCCGTTCAGCACACGGACCCCGACACCCAGGGCGCCGAAGCCCAGTCCGGAGAGCAGGCCGGCCAGGATCGCGGCGCGCGCCCCCAGTAGGCGTACGACCACGGTGCCGCCCACGATCAGGAGCAGCGAGATCCCCAGCAGCCACCAGTGCGTGGAGATCGGGGTGTCGCCGCTGCCTTCCGGGCCCGCCGCCGTCGCCAGAAGCACCAGCGCGGAGCAGACCACAGCAATCGAGGTCCACTCGGCGCGGTTGAGCCGGATGCCGAGGAGCTTGACGCTCAGCACCGCCGTGATCACCAAGTTGGCGCTGATCACGGTCTGCGACAGGAACAGCGGCAGGAGGCGCGCCGCCAGTGCGCCGAGCCCGAAGCCGACGAAGTCCAGGATGGTCCCGACGATGAACTCCCAGGTCATCGCCGCCTTCGCAGTGGACGACAGGCTCGGGCCACCGTGCTGGGTCACGCTGCCCGCGGCAGCCTCCCGGCGGGCTGACTTCCGTGATCCGACGGCCTGAAGGACGGAGCCCGTGCCGTAACAGATCGATGCTGCCACGGCGGTGAGCAGTCCTATGAGCACCGAAAGCTCCGTTCATGTATGGGTCGGTGGGGTTCGGTCCCGTTCCCACTGGCAGACGTGGGTTTCGGCGCGAAAGTTGCTTCCGGCGAGTCAGTTACCGGCCAACTACGGTCAGCCACATTGCCCGTAGCACACTGCACTGCTCAAGGAAGAGATCGGCACTCGTGTCTGGCCCGACCGGGCCACCGTCCGCGCCGAGGTCTTCGCCTTCATCGAGACGTTCTACAACCGCCGCCGCCTGCGTAAACACAAGGTCTTCGGCTACCTCACCCCGGCTGAGACCCGGCAACGGCACAAGCACGCCCTCGCGGCATAACGAACGAGCGTCCGAGATCGCGGGGAAACTTCACTCCACCGTCGACCCCGAAGCCCGGCACATCCACAAGACCCGCAGCCACCAGCAGGACGACTCTGCTGCGCAATTCCGTGCGAGGTGAGGGTGGTGTCCTGCCGCAGCGAAGGCTGAGCACCTGCCCCTAGGGTGGGAGGATGCAAATCATCCTGGTGAGCGGGCCCTCGGGCTCAGGGAAGACGACCGTCGCGCGCATCCTGGCCCAGAGCAGGCTCTCTCCCAGCGTGCATCTTCATACGGACGACTTCTACGCGGCGATCAAGCAGGGAGCGTTGGCGCCGTACCTGCCGGAGGCGCACGCGCAGAACCGGACCGTCGCTGGGGTGATCGCCCGGGCTGCCGCCGGTTACGCCGCCGGGGGCTACCACACCGTGGTCGACGGGGTAGTCGGGCCGTGGTTCCTGGAGGAGTACGAGAAGGCGGCGAAGGGCGTGGGTGTCGGACTGGTCTACGTGGTGCTGCGGCCTGACCGGGAAGTCGCACTTGATCGCGGGATGTCCCGCGATCAACACCCGCTCACCGACCGGCAGATCCTCAACCAGATATACGACAGCTTCGCCGACCTCGGCCCGTACGAGAAGAACGTTCTCGACTCCACCGACCTCACCGCGGAGGAGACCGCAGAGGCCGTGCTCAAACTTCGGTGAGACTGCTCAACCTTCGCTGCGACAGGACAGGTGGGCGCGGGATGATCGTCCGTGCGGTCGTTGTCCTGTTGTGCGGCCGTGGGGGTGATGCGGTTGTCGATGCGGCCGAAGGGACTGCCGGAGGTGCCGGTGCAGACTGCGGCGGTGGCCCGGGCGGCGTTCCCGCGGGGGAGCCTGGCGATGCGGGTGCGTGATCGGCTTTGCGGAGGTCTTCGCCGACGAGCCGTTCGCCGAGGCGTTCGGGGTGCGTGGCACCCCTGGGCTGTCACCGGGGGTGTTGTCGCTGGTCACGGTGTTGCAGTTTGCCGAGGACCTGACTGATCGGCAGGCCGCGGCGATGGCGGTGCGGGCGATCGACTGGAAGTACGCGCTCGGGGCCGAGTTGACGGACACGGGCTTCGATGCCAGCGTGCTGAGCCGGTTCCGCGCTCGGTTGGCCGGGCATGGCATGGAGCGTGTGATCTTCGACCGGATCCTGGAACACTGCAAGGACGAGGGCCTGGTGACGGCCGGGGGCAAGCAGCGCACCGATTCCACCCATGTGATCAGCGCGGTGCGGCACTTGAACCGTCTGGAACTGGCCGGGGAGAGCGTGCGGGCGGCCCTGGAGGCCCTCGCGGTCGCGGCGCCGGCCTGGCTGGCCGGGCAGGTTGACGTGGCGGAGTTCGCCCACCGCTACGGGCCGAGAGTGGACGGCTGGCGCATGCCGTCCACGCAGACGAAACGCGACCGGCTCGCGCAGGTCTTCGGGCAGGATGCCCTGGCGTTGTGCCGGGCCGCCTGGGCCGTGGACGCCCCCGGCTGGATCCGGGAGATCGAGTCCCTACGGCTCTTGCGGCAGATCCTCGTGCAGACCTACTACCTGCACACCGACACCCGGGGACCGGAGGTGATCAGGAAGCGGGACGCCGACGACGAGGGCGTCCCGCCCGGCCAACTCCGCCTGGCCTCCCCCTACGACCCCGATGCCCGCTGGGCGGCCAAGGGCGCAGACCTGTTCTGGATGGGATACAAGGTCCACCTCACCGAGACCTGCGACACTCCAGCCGAAGCCGAGGGCCAGGTGGCACCGAACCTGATCACCGACGTGTTCACCACCGACGCCACCGTGCCCGACGTGAAGGCGACCGAGCCTGTCCAACAGCGCCTGGCCGAGCACGGGGTGCGACCCGCAGAGCACTACCTCGACTCCGGATACCCCTCCGCCGATCTCATCACCACCGCCCTGAAGCAGGGCACCCGCATGGTCACCCCCGTCCTGCTGGACCACTCCGCCCAGGCGAAGGCCGCCACCGGCTTCGACAAGAACGCCTTCACCATCGACTGGCAAGCCCGCCAGGTCCGCTGCCCCGCCGGGAAGACCAGCGCGCACTGGAACCCGGTGAAGCAGCACGGCGCGGACGCGATCGTCATCACCTTCAGCATCCGCACCTGCCGCCCCTGCCCCTTCCAGGAACAGTGCACCAACTCCGCGGCGGGCCGGCGCATGCTCACCCTGCGGCCCAGGGAACCGTACGAGGCCCTCGTCCGGGCCCGCGCCGAGCAGAAGACCGAGACATGGAAGACCAAATACGCCCTGCGCGCGGGCGTGGAGGGCACCATCAACCAGGCCCTGGACATCACCGGCATACGCCGGGCCCGCTCCCGCGCGCCGCCGCCACGGTGACTGCCCCGCCGGCCACACCGTCCCCCTGTCAGACCCCGGCGGACGGCACAACCAGCGCAAGGCCGCCTTCGGAAACCTGTGCACCGGATGTCCCCTGCGCGAGCGGTGCACCAAGGCCAAGGCCGGACGCATCCTGACCATCCGCCCCCACCACGACCTGCTCGCGGCCGCCCGCCGCCAGGCCGCCACCGACCCCGACTGGCAAAGCCGACTACCGCCGCTGGAGACCACCGGTCGAACGCGCCGTTGCCGGGCTCGTCCACCACGGCAACCGCAAATTCCGCTACCGCGGCACGATCGCCAACGACATCTGGCTCCACACCCGAGCCGCCGCCCTCAACCTCCGCCCACTGATCAACCTCGGACTCACCCGCACAGGCAGCACCTGGACGATCAACCCAGCCACCGCATGGACCGAGGGGCCACCCGGCCCACGGCCGGACAGCCCCTCAGCAAGATCCTTATGAGTCTTCCAGGGGCACGAACCGTCCTCGGGCCACGGCGTCGTTCGCAACCGGCCCCGTTCGGTGTGCGGCGCCGTTCAGGACCCGTGCCGGCTCAGGACCCGTGCCGGCTCAGGACTCGTGCCGCTCCGCTTCCACGTCGTACAGTCCCGTCCCCTTGAGCAGCGGGTCCTGGCGGGCCGTGACGGTGAAGCCCCGGGAGCGCAGCAGGGCCGTGAAGCGGGCCAGGCGCTCGTCCTCGTCGTGGACCTCGGCGACGACCGCGCCGATCAGGGGCCAGTGCTCGTCCTCGACGCCCCGCAGCACATCCATCTCGGCGCGTTCCACGTCCACCTTCAGCAGGTCGACCCGGGCGACGCCGTGGCGCCGGATGAGCTCGGAGACGGTGAGCGCGGGGACCGTGAACTCGACGCCGTCGTGGAGCCCTTCCACCAGTTCCTCGGCGTCCTCGGCGTCGACGCCGCTGTTGCGCAGGTACGCCAGGGTTATCTCGTCGTCGGCGTGCCGGTCGGCGTAGACGCCGGAGTTGCCCGGCGCCTGCGGGTAGTACGTGAAGCGCAGCTCGCCGGGGCGGTCCGCGACGGCCGCGCACTCCGCCTGCCAGCCGGGGGCCGCGTGCTCGGCGAGATTGCGGACCAGACAGGCGTGCAGGTCGGGGGCCGGCTCGGCCGCGACGACGCGGACGTCGGGCCGGACGCGGGCGCAGTGCACCGCCATGAGCCCGATGTTCGCGCCGATGTCCAGGACGGTGGCGGCGGCCGGCAGCCTGTGCGCCACCCGGTGGTAGGCGCCGGGCGGCTGCATCTCGCGCCACATCGCCACGGCGGCGGGCCCGTTGGTGCACCAGACGGCGGGTCCTGCGGGAAGCCGCAGCCGGAGCTGCTCCTCCGGACCGGCCTGGACCGTGTCCCCCGTCATGGCGCACCTGCCCCGAGAGCGATCAGACGCGCCAGGTCGTCGACGGCGACGAGGCCGACATCGGCGACGCGGGCCGCGGGCGTGTCGAGGGACACGTCGATCAGCCGCCGCCAGGTGTCGCGGAACCGCTCGATGGTCTCCCGGTCGAACAGGTCGGTGTTGTAGCGCAGAACAGCCCTGAACTCCGCGCTGTTCTGCAGGACTTCGACGGCGAGGTCGAGCTGGCCCTCCTGCTGCGGCACGTCGCACAGTTCGGCCCGCAGGCCGCCGAGGCGCACCCGGCCCTCGTAGAGCCCGGGGATCGGCAGCCGGTCCACGGCGATGAGGGTGCAGACGATCCGGAAGAGCGGACCGCGCTCGGCGCCGCCCGGCAGGAGCTCGACCGGGTGACGGGCGTGCGCGATGCCGGTGCGCAGCTGACGCTGCGCCGCCTCGAAGGTCTCAAGGAACGTGGTGGCGGGCACGAACCGGCCGGCCACCGGGAGCGAGTTGACGAAGTAGCCGACGGCTTCGCGGGTCGCGGGCGTGAACCGGGTGGTGACCGGGCAGCCGACCAGGAAGGCGTCCCCGGCGCCGCAGCGGTGCAACGCGGACTGGAAGGTGCCGAGGAGCCAGGCGAACGGCGTCAGCGCGCGTTCGGCGGCGGCCTCGCGCAGCCGGCGGGTGGTGGTGACGGGAAGGGTGAGTTCAGCGGTGGCCCCGTTGAGGGTGGGCTGTTCCGGGCGCGGCCGGTCGGTGGGCAGAGCCGCCGCAGGCAGGCCCCGGCACAGGTCGCGCCAGTGCGCAGCCGACCGCTCGCCTCGCGGTGAGGCGATGAATTCGTGTTCCGCGCGGACGTGTTGGTCCCAGCCGGTGGGGGCAGGGGGGCGGGCCGCGCCGCCCTGACCGGTGCGTGCGCCGTACTCGGCGAACAGGTCCCTGACGAGCAGCCACTGCGAGGTGGCGTCGCTGACGATGTGGTGCGTGACGGTGACGAGCACGGCGTCGTCGGGCGCCGCGCGCAGCAGCACCGCCCGGAAGGCGCCCTCGTCGGCGAGGCGGAAGGGCTCCTCGCCCGCTCGCCGGGCCAGCCGGAACAACTCCTCCTCGTCCGCTCCCGGCACGTCGCGCACATCGAGCCGTACGGAGTCGGCGGGATCGGTCACCCGTGTCGGCCCCGCGTCCGTACCGGGGAAGCGGGAGCGCAGCAGTTCGTGCCGGAGCACGAGCGCGGTGAGCGCGTCCTGGAGGACGTCGGTACGGACCGGGTCGCGCAGCCGGACCGCGAGAACCACGTTGTACGCGGAGCTGTCCGGGTCGAGTTGATGGGCGAGCCAGAGTCCTTCCTGGCCGGTGGAGATGAGCCCGGTGGACATGCAGGTCAGTCCTTCCACAGGTGTGCCACGTCGCCGAAGTTCCGGCTCACCCAGTTGTCGGAATAGATGGTGTCGAGGTAGCGGTCGCCGCCGTCGGGGAAGACCAGCACGCAGTGGGAACCCCGGGGAACGCGGTCCTTGAACTTCCACAGTGCGGCGACGGTGGCGCCCGACGATCCGCCCGCGAGGACGGCCTCGCGGGCGATCAGACGACGGCAGGCGACCACGCACTCCAGATCGGATATGTGCACCACCTCATCGGCCGCCGACGCGTCCATCAGGGGCGGTACCACCGAGGCGCCGTGCCCGGGGATGAGGCGCTGGGTCGACTCCAGGCCGAAGATCGCGCTGCCCTGGGCGTCCACCGCGACGATCGTGGTGTCCAGGCCCCGGGCCCTGATGTGGTCGCGGCAGCCGCGCAGGGTGCCGAAGGTGGAGACCGAGCAGAAGAGGTAGTCGACCTTGCCGTCGAGAGCTTCCTCGATCTCGCGCATGGTGGTCTCGTGTGCCTTGGGGTTGAGCAGGCTCGCGTACTGGTTGGGCCAGTACGCCCCGTCGATGGAGGCCACCAGTTCGCGTACCCGGCGCAGTCGCACGGGCAGGTACTCCCCGGTCAGCTCGTCGCGCTCGGTGACGACCTCCACCTCGGCGCTGAAGGCGCGCAGGATCGCGAGGTTCTGCTCGGTGGTCTTCGCGTCGACGACGCAGACGAAGCGCAGTCCGTAGTAGCGGCAGATCTGCGCGAGGCCGACGGCCAGGTTGCCCGAGCTGGACTCGACGATCACCGAACGGCCGGGCTGCACCTCACCGCTGCGGATGGCCTCGCGCAGCATGCCGAGGGCTGAGCGGTCCTTGATGCTGCCGCCCGGATTGAAGCGCTCGATCTTCCCGAAGACCCGGGAGCCGAAATCCGGCAGCAGTTTCTCCAATTCCACGAGTGGGGTGTTCCCCACGGTCGACAGAATGCCTGGGAACGGTTTGTCGGGCATGGCTGCCCCTTCCCGGATAGTCACTGCGAAGCGCGTACTTGGGCGCGACCGGGGCCCTGTCCGGCCCCGGTCCGCCGGACCAGGTCGTGTCTGACGGATCCCGCCCGGCGCCCTCCGGGCGGACGGCGCTATCGGTCGGACGCGGCCCGGCCGGCCAGCTCGGCCACCAGGTGGGCGGTGATGGCCTCGACCGTCGGGTGGTCCCACGCCATGGTCGGTTCGACGACCAGGCCGAACCGGTCCTCGATGTCACCGCAGAGCGTGAACACGTACACCGAGTCCAGGCCCATCTCGGCGAGCTGGGCGCCCTCGTCGATCTCCGAGGCGGGGCGCTCCAGGTAGTAGGAGACGCGGTCGACGAGCCAGGAGCTGATCGCCTGCGGCGTGCGAATGACGGGGTCGGGGCTGGTTGCGGTGGTCTCGGTCATGCGATGACTCCCTTGGCGGGGACCGGCCCGTGGGCGAGCCGTCCGCGGAACAGGTCGAAGGTGCGGTGGTGTTCGTGTCTGGTGGCGAGTTCCGCCGTCAGGCCCCGGACCAGGTGTCCGGGCAGCGGGCCGCGACGCGGCCCGAGCCGGGCGGCGAGCCGGTGCAGCGCGCCGGTGACCCACAGCGGGTCGGCGGCGAAGCCGTCGGCGGGCGTGGCCGCGTGCCAGATGCCGAGGCAGGAGGCGGCCGCGAGCAGATGGGTGTAGCGCTCGGCGAGCAGGAAGGCGCGACGGCTCGCGAGCGGAGTGCGGTCGCGCGGCGGCAGGACGGCGGCCCGGTCGGCGAGGCCGGCCAGCTCCTCGGCGAACATGCCTGCCAGTGCGGCGAGTTCACCGAGTTCGGTTTCGCGGACGGCGCGCTCGGCGAGGTCGCGGGCGAACGCGGGCAGGCACGCCGCGAGGCCGTCGGCGCCTCGCGCGGACAGTTCGAGCAGGCCGAAGTCGAGGTCGGGCATCGGGTCGTCGGGCCGGAACAGCGCCGCGGCACCGGGGGCGGCCGTCCCGCCGTCGAGGGCGGGCCGCCAGGACCGCTCCGCGAGCCGCGGCAGCTGGGGAACGATGTTCGACAGGCACACCGCTCCGCTCGCGTGCGCCAGGGCGACGACCGGCAGGTCCCGGGCGGCCTTCTGGAAGACGGCGTACGGCCCCTCACGTACGTAGCTGCGGGCGCCCAGCGTCACACCCAGGCGGTAGGAGTTGTCCTGAAGCAGCTTCGGCACCAGGTACTTCACCGCCGCGGCACGTACGCTCGCCTCCCCCGGTGCCAGATGCAGTGTCCGCGCCCCCACGACCGACAGTGCGTCGCAGATCAGCAGATCGAGGAAGGACTCCGCCAGCACGCCCTGTACCTCGGGGAGTTCGGACACGGGCCGTCCGTAGAGGAGGCGTTGCCGGGCGAAGTCGAGCACCGCGCGCAGCTGGGTGTCGCCGACGCCGACGACCATGCCCGGCAGCACGCTGCGGGTGACCTGGAAGACCTTCAGGACGGTCTCCATGGCACCCCCCTCGACGCCGAGGAGCGCATCGGCCGGTACCTGGCAGGCGTCGAAGTCGATGCCACCGAGACGGCATCCCCGTACGCCCGATGTGGCGAACCGGGCGGAGCGGTCCGCGCGCTCCGTGGGCAGCGCGTCGAGATCGACCAGGAAGTGCGCGTGGGCGCGGCTGCCGGTGTCCTCGCCCGTGCGGGCGAACAGGACGGCGGCCTCGGCGCGGCCGATGTTGTTCACCAGCTGCTTGCCGCCGTCCAGGAGATGGCCGCCGGGTGCCGGCGCGGCGGTCAGCGAGATACGGGCGAAGTCGCTGCCGTGGTCGAGTTCGGTGTACGCGGCGACGATCCGGCCGCCGCCGATGAGCAGTTCAGCGGCTCGGCGGCGCTGTTCGTCGCTGCCGTCGGCCCAGATGGGCAGGCCCGCGATGAAGCTGGTGACGCCGTAGCCGATGCCGAGCGCGCAGTCGCGCCGGAACAGGGAGCGCATGAGCAGCGCGAACCGGTCGGCGCGCGCGAACCGGCCGCCCAGGGAGACCGGCACGAACTCGGCACCCAGCCCGAAGTCCGCGAGCGCGCGCTCTCCGTCGGCCGACAGCTCGCCGCGCTCGTCGGCGGCGAGCACCGCTCGCAGACCGAGCGGATTGGCGGCGTCCCGCGGATCGCCCAGCAGGGTCTCCAGGCGGTCGACGCGCGCCAGGTCCGGGTCGGACACCGGACCCTCCCCGGCGAGGTGCGGGGCCTCGCGGGCGCCGGTGGTCAACAGGTCCGTCATGCCAGGTCCTTCGTCGATGTCGGGGTGGTGGTCGGGTGCGTCACGCCGCGTCCCTCGCCGGCCCGCCGCCGGGCACCCGGCGCCCCTCGCCCAACGGGCAGGGCAGCAGCGAGAACAGCAGCCCCTCCTCGTGCTGGGCGTACAGGGCGGGCAGCAGGGCGTCGAGGGCGGGCCCGTCCTCGTCCTCCAGGTCGGGGACACCCGTCAGGCGGCGCAGCAGTCGGGCCAGGACCGCGTCGAGCCATGCCGCGTCCTGCCAGAGCGGGCCGCTCGCCCGGACGGTGCCGGCGTTCTCCAGCCACAGGTGCACCGCGGCGGCGCCCGCGTACACGAGGGCGTAGCGGCGCGCCGCGGCGAACGCCTCCGGCGGCACGGCGCGGGGGCTGTGCCGCGACGCCTTCAGCTCCTCGTGGAGTTCGGTGGCCAGGGCGAGCAGCCGCGCGGCGCGCTCCGCGACCTGGGACGGCACCGCCGACCTGATCCGCGCCACCGCGTCCGGCAGGGACTGCACGACGCCGGAGCCCGACCGCGCGTACAGCGCGAGCCGTCCGTGGTCGAGCTCGGGCGGCGGCCCGTCCAGGCGGGCGGCCGTCGCGACCGCGTCCCGGTCGGCAGTGCCGTCGCGGTAGCCGCGGGCGAGCACCGGGAAGTGGTTGATCAGGGAGTTGAGGTTGACGGCGGTGCTGCCGTCGAAGATGCCGACGATGCGGTGATCGCGCTCCAGCTTCTGGAACGCGCCGTCGGCGAAGTCCTCGACCAGCATCGCCCGTGCCCCGAGCAGTCCGCGCAGCGCCCCGATCGTTTCGTCGCCCAGGGTCGGCACCAGGTACTTGACGACGGCCGAGACCGCAGCCAGCTCACCGGTGAGTGTGTGGATCGAGCGGGTCGCGACGAGGCTCACCGCCTCCATCGCGAGCAGGTCGGCGTAGGACTCGGCCAAGGTGCGTGCGGCGTAGGGAAGTTCGGCGAGCGGACGCCGGTAGAGGCGGTGCGTGCGGGCGAAGTCCAGCGCGATGCGCAGCGCGTGGTCGGTCATGCCGAGCGACATCGCCGAGCACAGGGTCCGGGTGATCTGGAATCCCTTGAGGACGATCTCCAGGCCCTCGCCCTCGGCGCCGATCAGCGCGTCGGCGGGCACCTCGGCGCCGTCGAAGGCGATGCCGCTGATGTCGGCGCCGCGCACGCCGTGCGTGGGCACTCGGGGAAGGGCGCGCCGGCTCCCCGCCGCCGGCCGGGACATGTCGACCAGGAAGAGGCTGAAGCCCCGGCTTCCCCCCTGGTCGGTGGTGCGGGCGAGCACGGTCACGAAATCGGCCCGCGTCGCGTTGTTGATCAGCCACTTCTCACCGTCGAGCCGCCATCCGCGCTCCGTGCGTGTGGCTCGCAGCTCCCCCGCGAGCAGGTCGCTGCCGTGCTCCCGCTCGGTCACCGCCAGCGAGACCACCGCGCCCGAGGCGACGCGCGAGGCGAGGGTCCGGGCCTGTTCGGGAGTTCCGGCCACCCACACCGAGACGGCACCCAGGTACGTCTTGACGTGTCCGAGGGCGACGGTGAAGTCGCGCCGTCCCAGCGTCCTGATGAGCTGCGACAGCTCTTCGACGGAGCGGAGTTCGCCGCCGTGCCGGGCGGGGGCGAACCAGCGCGGCACCCCGAGGGCGTCCAGCTCCCGGCAGATCGCGGCGGGGAACTCCTCGGCCCGGTCCAGCCGTGCGCAGGCCGGGCGGGAGAACACCCCGCTCTCGTCGCCGGGGTCGCCCAGCCTCGCCTCCAGTTCGCGGCTGAGCGCGTACGGGTGCCAGGGCTCGTCGGCCGGCACGCCGAGCGCGTCCACGGGGCGGGCCCGCCCTGCCGCGGCCGGTCCCCGGAACGCGGCGGCCACCTCCGGCGCCAGCTCCTCGTGCAGAACCTCCAGCTCACCGCGCTCGAAGAGCTCCCGCATCACCGCGCGCCGCACCTTGCCGCTGGTGGTGCGCCGGACCCGTCCCGGTCTGACCAGGACGAGACCGCCGACCCGCAATCCGAGCCGCCGGGCGAGAGCGCCGCGGGCGCCGCGCGCGAGGGCGGTGAGCTCTTCCCCCGACAGGCCGCGCCCACGGGTCTCCTGCACGGCGACGATCTCCTCCGCCGTGTGACCGCCGCCCGGACGCACCGCGAAGACGGCCGCGGTGTGCTCGGCGAACGCGGGTACCGCTTCGCGGAGTTCACGCTCGATGTCGTGCGGGTACAGGTTGCGTCCGTGCACGATGATCATTTCCTTGATGCGCCCGGTGACGTACAGCTCGCCGAGGCGCAGCGCGCCCAGGTCGCCGGTGCGCAGGAAGCCGGCCTCGCCGGCGGCGGTGCGTGCGCCGAAGACGGCGGCGGTCTCCTCGGGACGGTTCCAGTAGCCGAGTGCGACGCTGCCGCCGCGGATCCAGATCTCGCCGACGCGCCCGTCCGGCAGTCCGGCGCACGTGGCGGGGTCGACGACCCGGACGTCGAGTCCGCGCACGACGCCGCTGCTCGCCAGTTCCTGCACCGGAACGCCCTGCCGGGCCTCGGTCAGCTCGCCGCGGGCCAGCGCGTCGCAATCCGCGCGGAGCACCGTCGGAGGAAGCTCCGCACGGGTTCCGCTGACGTACAGCGTGGACTCCGCGAGGCCGTAGCCGGGCAGCAGGGAGCGCGCCTCGAAGCCCGCTGCGGCGTACCGCTCCGCGAAGCGGGCGAGGGTCGCGGCGTCGACGGGCTCGGCGCCGTTGCAGGCGTACCGCCAGCGGGACAGGTCGAGCCCAAAGGTCTGCTCCTCGGTGAGGCGACGGGCGCACAGGTCGTAGGCGAAGTTCGGGGCACAGCTGATCTCGGCGCCGTGCCGCGCGATCAACCGCAGCCAGGACACCGGCCGCTTGAGGAAGTCGGTGGGCGACATGAGGACCGCGGTGCCGCCCAGGTACAGCGGGGCGAGCATCATCGCGATGAGGCCCATGTCGTGGTGGGCGGGCAGCCAGCTGCACCATGTCATGCCGCCGTGCCAGCCGTGGCTGTCCCGCATCAGACGCAGGTTGTGCACCAGTGCGCCGTGCGGCACCATCACGCCCTTCGGGTCGCCGGTCGACCCGGAGGTGTACTGCAGGAAACAGAGCGTGCCGGGTTCGACGGACCGCTCGGTCCACGCGTCCGGATCGCCCGCCCGCTCGGCGGACTCCACCGTGACGGCGTCGAGGCCGGGCAGTGCGGCACGCTCGTCCTCGATCCAGCGGGTGACGGCGGCGGCGCTCGCCTCGTCGGTGAGGACCAGCCGGGCGCCGGTGTCCACGGCGATGGCGTTGGTCCGGGACTCCTGCCGGCCGAACCCTCCGGGGGCGGGGACCGGGACCGGGACCGCACCCGCGTACAGGCAGGCGAGGAAGGCGCGGAGGAAGCCGGTGCCGGGCAGGCAGGAGACCAGCACCCGGTCGCCGGGTGCGACCAGCTCCGCGACCGTCACGGCCGCGGCCCGCGCCCCGGTGTCCAGCAACGCGTAGGACAGTTCCTCCTCGCCGGACGCGGCACCGAACACGACGGCGCGGCGCTCGGGCGCCGCCGCCGCCCCGCGGCGCAGCGCGCTGACGAAGCTCTCGAAGCCGGACACCCAACCACCCACCTTCTCGTAGCAGTACGGATCCCCAGGCAACCGCCGTGCGCTATGCGGCACCTATACGCGGACTCGGCCGTCCGGGGGACACGGAAGGGCCGCCGCACGACGCGGGGGAGGCGTCGTGCGGCGGCCCTGGACGCGGCCTGCTGCGGGCCGCGCCGGTGCGGGGCGGCTCAGCCGCAGCCGCCCGCGTGGCCGTCGTCCACCGAGGCCGCGGGGGCGGGCGGCGGGGCTGCGTCCGCGGGGGGCGGGGCCTCGGGGGGCTCGGCGGCGAGTGCCGCGGCGAAGGCCGGCAGCCGGTCGACGCCCCAGTACTTGTCGAAGTGGTCGACGAAGAACGGTACGCCGAAGACTCCGTCCCGCTCGATGTCGAGCAGCACCCGCACGCCCTCGGCCCGCAGTCCCGGGTCGTCGGCGGCGGACGCCAGCTCTTCGCCGTCCAGGCCCAGTTCGGGGCCGAAGCCGCCGATCACCGAGCGGTCGCAGATGTCCTGCCCCCGTTCCCAGCGGGCCCGCGCGGCGAGCGCGATGAACTCGGCCCCCCTGCCGTGCCGGTGCGCGGCGAGGTAGCCCAGGTGCGGCACCTCCCACACCGGATCGCGGTCCACCGGCCAGGTGAAGGACAGTCCCCGTTCGGCGGCCAGGCGCCGCACGTCCTGAAGGATGTAGCGGTGTTTGGCCGGGGACATCGGTGTGTAGGGGAAGGCGCCGCCCGCCTCGGCGAGCAGCTTCCGGCTCAGTTCGTCCGGCTCGAAGAACGGCACCCACTCCACGGCCGCGGCGGTGGCCGGACAGCGGTCGAGCAGGTCCCGCCACGCCAGCCACGAGTACGGGCTGCGCAGCGAGAAGTAGAACCGCGGGGGACGCCTGCGACGGCGCTGCTCGCGGGCGGCGCCGCTCACAGCGCGATCCCGCCGTCCACCTGGAACACCTGCCCGGTGACGTACGACGCCTCGGGCGACACCAGGAACGCCACGAGCGACGCCACGTCCTCGGGTCGCCCGAACCGCTTCAGCGGGATCCGGCCCAGCATCTCCTTGGCCACCTTCGGCGGCAGCTCCGAGGTCATGTCCGTGTCGATGAACCCCGGCGCCACCGTGTTGGCACGGATGCCGTGCCGCCCGCCCTCCTTGGCGAGCGACCGGGTGAAGCCGATGATCCCCGCCTTGGACGCCGAGTAGTTGGTCTGGCCCGCGTTGCCCGCGACGCCCGCCACCGACGACAGCGTGACGACGGCGCCGCCGCCGCGCTTGATCATCGGGAAGGCCACCGCGCGGCACAGGTTGTACGTGCCGTCGAGGTTGGTGCGCAGTACGGCGTCCCAGTCCTCGTCCGGCATCAGCACCAGCGGGGAGTCCCGGGTGATGCCGGCCGATGTCACCGCCGCCGACGCGGGGCCCAGCCGGTCCTCGGCGGCGGTGACGAAGTCCCGCACCTGCGTGCGGTCCGTGACGTCCACCCGCCGCGCCAGGACGCGGCGCCCCAGCTCACGTACCTCCTTCTCCACCAGGGCCGCCGCCTGGTCGTCGGAGCGGTAGCAGAAGCCGATGTCGTAGCCGTCGCGGGCCAGCCGCCCGACGACCGCGCGGCCGATGCCCCGCGACCCTCCGGTGACGAGTGCGACCCTGTCCCCGTGCGGTTCGCCGCCGCTCTGTGCGGTGGTCTGGTTCCGTGCAGTGCTGTGCGCACTCATTGCGTCCTCTCCTCACACCTTCAGCAGGGCGCGGTCGGGCGCCGGAAGCAACTCGCTCATGTCGCGCAGCGCGACCACGAACGCGCCGACCCGCAGCACCTCGCGCCCGCCGACGAGCGTCTCGCCGGCCAGGACCGAGGTCTCCCCGGCGGCCTTCACCAGGCGCACCCGGTGCTCCAGCACGTCGCCGGGCCAGGCGCGCCCGCCGACGACGACCTCGTTGATGGCCCCGGCCAGTTCGACCTTCCCGGCGAGCACGTCGGGGTTGGGCTTCTCCCACACGGAGAGCAGCACCGCGGACTGGGCCCACGACTCGATGACGAGCGAGGTCGGGTAGGCGTAGTCGGACGCCGTGGCGTCCTGGCCGAGCGGCGCGTACACCGGTTCGTTGCCGGAGACGGCCTTGTACGCGGTCAGGCTCACGCCCGGCACCACGTCCGCGACCCGGTCCACCAGCAGGATCTCGCCGCGGTGCGGGATGGTGCCCTTGATCCGGTCGACGCCGTGGACGGTCATCGGACCTCCTCGTGCCGGTCCTTGTCGCGGTAGCGCAGCCGGATGTCGGCCACCTTGCCGCGGTTGGTGGTGACGGCCGCCTTGAACAGCAGCCCGGCGGCGCTCTCCGTGACGCCGATGTCGGTGTGCACCCGGTCGCCCGGGTGGACGGGCCGGTGGAAGCGGCATCGGTCCATGGCGACCAGCTCCACCTCGCCGTCGTCGCCGCCGGGGGTGGCGCGATTGCTCCTGGCCCACTGCCGGACCGTGCGGTCGGCGGCCTCGATGAGGAACACGCCGGGCAGCAGGGGGAAGCCGGGGTAGTGCCCGTCGACGACCGGGCCGTCGACGGGAGCGTCGAACGCCGCGATCGCGCCCTGCGCGCCGATGCGGATCAGCTCGATGTCGCCCAGGGGCGTGGCGGCGCTCACCGTGCGTCCCGCAGCTTGTCGGCGAGCAGTTCGTAGGTGCCCAGCAGCGAGGTGATCGAGGTCAGTTCGGACTCGGCGAGCCGGACCCCGTACTCCTTCTCCAGGCGCACGACGATCTCCAGAGCCATCAGCGAGTCGACCTCCAGGTCCTCCATGAAGTGGGCGCTGTCGGTGACCTCGGCGACGTCCAGGTCGAGGACATCCGCGACCAGGTCGCGCAGTTCTTCCTTGTCGAGTGCGGGGGTGGTGGTCTCGGGCATGAGCGGGACACGTCCTTCCGGGTGTGGTTCGGCATACGGGCGGTGGTCGGGGATCCGGTGCGGCCGGCACCCCGCGCGGTGGGCCCAGGGGTCAGGACGCGCCGGTGCGCAGTACGACCGCACCGGTCTGGCCGTCCGGGTCGATGGAGGTGACGAGCACGGGCCCGGCCGCGGCGTCGGCGGCGAGCGCGCCGGCGAGCTGCAGCGACGCGGACGCCGCCCCGGCGTCGCCGACGAGCTTGCGCAGCCGCAGCCGGGGCGGCAGCCGGTCGCCGAAGAGCGCGGCGAGCGCGGCGTCCTCGCGGGCGCCGAGCGGGCCGCCGCTGTCCGACGGCACGATCAGCGTGATCTCGTCGGGACGTACGTCGGCGTTCTTGAGCGCCTCGGTGACGGCGCGGGACACCACGTCCTGGGCACGCTCGGGGTCGGTGAACGCCATGAAGCGGGTACCGAGCAGCGTGGCGAGCGGGGTCCGCCCGTAGGAGCGGGCCCGGTCCGGCGATTCGAGCAGGAACAGGGCGCAGCCCTCGCCGAGCGGCCCCGCGGGCCTGCGGTGCGGGCCACCGGTGCGGGCCCGGTACTCCAGCCAGGCCCGCTCGGCCGAGAACTCCTCCACGGCTCCGCACAGCACGGCCTCGCAATGGCCCTGACGCAGCAGCCTGGCCGCGTAGTTGAGCGCGAGCAGCCCGGTCGGGGCGCCGCCCGCGACCGTGGTGTTGGGACCGCGCAGGATGTGCCAGATGGCGCTCTGGCCCGCCGCGCGGTTCATCACGGTGTTCGGGAACAGGGCCGGGTCGACGTGGAAGGGCTTCTCGCCGGTGAGGGAGTCCCGGGTGAAGTCCATGATGCTCTGGACGCTGCCGTGCCCGGTGCCGAGGACCATGCCGACGGCCTCCGGGACGTCCTCGGCGAGACCGGACCCGGCCTGGCCGAGGAGCATCCCGGCCGTGGCGACGGCGATGGCCGTGGCGCGGTCCATGGCGCGGGTGCCCTTGCGGCCGAGTACCGACCGGGCGTCGAAGTCCGGTATGCGGCCCGCCCGTTCGTAGGGTCCGAGGTCCGCGGTGCCGTCGGCGGCCCGCGTCCCGTCCCGGTCGGCGCGGATGCCCTCGGTGAAGGCTGCTGCGCCGAGCCCGTACGGGGAGGACGCCGACCAGCCGGATACGACCAGGGTGTCCGGGTCCGCCCCGGTGGCAAGACTGGCACTCATCGCGTTCTGCTCCTGTCGGTGAAGGATCCGGGGTGTGGACCCGTCGGTCGAATACCTGGCCGGTGTGGTTCCCTGCCCGGTGCCCGCCCCGGCCGGGACGGGCGGGACGGGCGGGCCGGACGAGGGGGATCCGGTGGAGGCCCCTGGGGGCCGACGGGCTCTCAGCCCCACGCCCCGGCGGCGGCGTGCAGTTCCGCCCCGTCGACGCCGATGGTGTTGCCGGTCAGCCACGAGGAGTCGGTGCGTGAGAGCAGGGCGACTGCCTCGGCGAGGTCGTCGGGCCGGGTGAGGCGGCCGTGCGGGTTGTTCTCCGCCGCGCGCTCGATGTAGCCGGCGTGCTCCGGGATGCGCCGCAGCGCGGGGGTGACGGTGGTGCCGGCGCGCAGGGCGTTCACAGCGATGCCGCTGACGGCCAACTCGCACGCCAGTTGGCGCACATGGGACTCCAGGGCGCTCTTGGCCGCGGAGACCGCACCGTAACTGGGCAGCGCCTGGGAGGTGCCCGCGCTCGTCATCGCGTACACCTTCGCCCCGCTGCGCAGCAGGCCCGCGGCGAGCAGGTCCTGGGTCCAGTACACGAGACTGTTGGCCATGACGTCGAGCGTCATCTCCAGCTGGCGCGAGCTGACCTGCTTGTCCCAGCCCTCGCGCGGTGTGAACGGGACGAGGGTGCCGAAGGCCAGCGAGTGGACGAGGATCCGGACGCCGCCGCCCGATCCGGTCAGCTCGGCGAGTTGCGGCACGATGTCGGCCCGGGTGGCCCTGGCGGCGGCGTTGGCGTTGAAGAAGTGCGCCTCGACACCCAGCGACCGGATCTCGTCGACGACGGCCTCGACCTCCTCGGTGCGGGAGGCCGTGTCGAAGTGCACCCCGGCGATGTGCACGCCCTCGCGGGCGAGTCCGAGGGCGATGGCCCGGCCGATCCCGCTGGACGCTCCGAGGACCAGGCTCCAGCTCCCCTCAAGCGGTTTCAGCATGCTGCGACTCCTGTGTGTGGTGGGCCGGCGGGGAAGAGATCCGGACCAGGGCGACGTGTCCGGCGCCGTCGGCCGTGACGACGAGCCGGTCTTCCTCGCGGGCTGTGGTGACGGCGTGCGCGACGGCGAACGCGGGTCCGAGGCAGCCGGCCCCGCGATGCGGCGACAGCGGCTGCGTGCGGCGCGGTTCGGCCGTCGCGCCGCCGGGCGGCGGCACGGTCCGGCCCGCCGCGGCCCGGGCCACGGCGAGCGCCACCGTCTCGGACACCGCGGACCCGTCGAGGTCCAGATGTACGGTGCGCGGGCCCGGTACCGCCGCGAGAACCTCCGCGAGACGGTTCACCGCGCCGTCCCGGCCCGCAGGGCTCTCCAGCGCGCGCGGCGGCAGGAACAGGGAGCGCGCCGCCACCAGGGCGTGCACCCCGGCTCCCCGGGCCCGCGCGGCGGCGAGCGGCTCCAGCGCGAGGGCCGCGGCCCCCTGCTCGCCCCGCCCCCCGGGCGGCGGCTCCTCGGCCGCGGCCATCAGGAGTGTGTCGCAGCGGCCCGCCGCCAGGGCGAGCGCACCGGTGGCCAGCGCGTCGACGGCGGCGGTGCGCTCGTTCGCGACCGTCAGGGCGAAGCCCTTGAGGCCGAGTTCGGCGGCCAGCCGGTTGCCGAGGACATTGACGGCGAAGTAGGGGGCCGTGGCCGGAGAGAGGCGTGCCGCTCCACCGTCCTCGGCCACGGTCGCGTCCATGGTGTCGAAGAGCCCGGCGAGCCCCGCGTTGGTGGCGAGCAGCAGACCGCGCCGGTGGTCGGGCACCGCGTCGGGCCGCCCGCCGTCGGCGAGCGCGGCACGGGCCGCGGCCAGCGCGTACTGGGCGGCGGCGGGCAGGTACTTGTAGCCGCGCGGCCCGAGCCGGACCCGGTGGTCGAACCAGGCACCGTTCCCGGCCGGGGCGGCTCCCCGGGCGGCGTGGGCGGGTCCGGGCCCGTCGCCCCAGGGTGAGACGACGCCGACGCCGGTGACGGCGAGCTGCTGTCCGTACGGGCCGTTCACCGGTCCTCACCTCCCGCGAGAACGAGCGAGGCGTTGTTGCCGCCGAACCCGTACGCGTTGACGAGTACGCGCCGCCGCGACGGCGGCAGCGGGACGGCTGCTCCCTGCGGGAGCAGCACCTCGCACTCGGGATCCTGGTCCTTGAGCGGCACGTTCGGGGGGACGGAGCCGTGCCGCAGGATCAGGGCCGCCGCCACCGCGCCGAGCGCCGCGGACGCGCCGCCCGCGTGACCGAGCAGCGCCTTGAGGCTGTAGACCGGGACGCGCGCCGCGCGGGGGCCGAACACCTGGTGCAGCGCGCGGCTCTCCAGCACGTCGTTGAGGCGGGTGCCGGTGCCGTGCGGGATCACACAGCCGATGGTCTCCGGCGCATCGCCGACGGCCTGCCGCATCGCCCGTACGATCTGCTCGCCGTCCGCTTCGGGGGCCGTCGGGTGGCCCGCGTCGCAGCTCCACGCGGTCCCGCTCAGACGCAGTGCGGGCCGTATCCCCCGGGCCCCGGCGTGCGCGGCCGATTCGACGACGAGGATTGCGGCGCCTTCGGCGAACACCGTGCCGGCCCGGTCGCTCTCGAAGGGGCGGCACCGCTCGGGGTCCACGGCGCCGAGCCGGTTGAAGCAGCCGAGCGCGACGCGTGAGTACGCGTCGGATCCGCCCGCGATCACCACGTCGGCCTCCCCCGCGCGGATCAGGTCGGCGGCGATACCGAGGGCGTAGCCGCCGGCCGCGCAGGCGTTGGCGATGTCGTGCACGGGCCCGAACACGCCCAGTTCGGAGGCGAGTCGGCCGGCGAGCCGGAACGGAGGGGTCCAGTCGAAGCCGTCGCCGTGGATCCCGCGTCCCCGTCCGCGTTCGTTCGGGCCGGGCTCCCCCATGCAGCTGCCGAGCACGACGGCGGTGCGGCAGGCGCGCAGTGAGGCGGCGTCGTGGCGGGCGTCGCAGAGGGCCTCGGCGGCGGCGTGGGAGGCGAAGCGGGTCGCCCGCTCGGCCGCCGGGACGGGGTCGGGGCCGAGGTCGGGCACCAGGTTGATCAGCGGCAGGTCCATCCGGGCGAGCGGGTCCGCCGGCCGCTCCGGCCGACGGACCCCGGCCGCCGCCATGGCCCGCCACAGGGTGTCGGCACCCGCACCGTGGCAGGTGACGGCGCCGACCCCGGTGACCACGACCTCGACCTCGGTGTTCATGCCGTCCGGCCCTCCAGGGCCGCGTTCATACGGTCGTCGAAGGGGACGAGGCTCCAGTCGCGGCGGTTCTCGATCACCGCGTAGCCGTGGGTGATCCGGCCGGTCGCGGTCTGCAGCAGCTTCCCGTCACGGACGACGTAGGTGTCCATGCGGGAGTCGTACGTGAAGCCCTTGAAGACGTTCTCCACGGTGAGGACGACATACAGGTCCTCCTCCATCCGCGCCTCGTCGAGCACGGTGATCCGCGAGTGCGGCACGACGGGGATCCAGTTCTGCTCGTCGAGCAGCGTCTTGATGGAGACCCCGCGATCGGCGACGAGCCGGTCCTTGGCCTCCTCCATGAGCCGCAGATAGCCGGACATCTGCTGACGCTCGGTGAAGTGGCAGTACCAGTAGGGGATGCGGAACTTCCAGGCGTACGCGTTGCGTCCGGCGGTCAGCTCCTTGACCAGGTCGGCGGCGGCCGGGTCCGCCGCGACGGGCTCCGGCGTCCAGCCGGGCACGGCGCCGAGCCGGTCGACGGCGTAGGGGGCGAGCGCGGCGGGAACGGGCTGCTCGCTGCCGCCGCGCGGGTCGAGGCGCAACTGGACACGGACCGTGGAGGTGACCGCCTTCAGGAGGGACTCACGCCGCACCTGGAGCGTGACGGCGAGGACGAGCTCGCCGTCCTTGGCCCTGCGGTGCGGCCTGACCTCGGCGACGGCCGTGTCGTCGATGTGGAAGGCGTGCAGGATGCGGGTGTCGATGTCGACGATGTCCGTGCACAGGCCGTACGTCTCGTAGATCGCGCCCGGAGCGATCCCGGCCTGCCTGAGATGGTTCAGGACGGCTTCCTCGACGAGGTAGTTGACGTGCTTGAAGCCGATCCAGGTGCAGATGTTGGAGCCCTCGTAGCGAGGGCGGATCTCCAGGGTGCTGGGCTCCTGGAGCGCGAGAGCCGCGGCCTCGATGCCAGCGGTGTTCGTTGTCACGTCAACTCCGGTACGTAGGGATGGACATCGGAAGGGGAAGGGGTGGCGGGAGCGGCGGGGAAGGTCTCGCGGAGCAGTTCGTGCACCGCGTCGGCGAAGCGCTGCGGCTGTTCGGCCATCGCGAAGTGGCCGCAGTCGTCGAAGAGCCGGAGCCTGCCGTCGGGCAGGGCGGCGGCCAGCGCGCGGGCGTCGTCCGGCGGAGCCGCGAAGTCCCCGCTCCCGGCCACGACGAGCACCGGAAGCCGCAAGGAGGCGACGTCCAGGAAGGGGCTGCGCAGATAGGCGCCGAAGAACTGCTGCCAGCCGTAGGGGCCGACCCGGTCGCGGACCCGCAGCGCCATCGCGGCCCGCACCTCGGCCGGCAGCCGCTCGCCGCCGCCGATCCGCAGGCCCTCCTCCAGGATGCGGTGGAAGCCGCCCAGGTAGTACGTGGCGTCGTCCCAGGAGAAGTCGTCGGTACGACGCCGGTGGAACGGGGCGACGACCACGGCGGCCCGAGGTCCGCCGGAGTCCGCCCGGCGTACGAGGGCCTCCAGCGCGGGGCCCGCGGTGAAGGAGTGCACGAGGAGGAGATCGACGCCTCCGGGCACCGCGTCGAGCGCGCGCTCCACATGGTCGGCCGGGTCGTCCCGCAGGCTCCAGCCGGGGTCGCCGGCGGAGCCCCAGGGCAGCTCCCCGTCCCACAACTCGACCTCGTCGAGGGCGAGTCGCTCGTACGGCGCCCAGCTGGACACGCTCCCGGCGAGGCCGTGCAGCGCGAGCACGCGCACGGCGCCCCCCGGTCCGCGGGCGGAACGCCGGAGCCGTACCGAGGCCATGGGCTCCGGGCTGCCCTCCCCGTCGTAGTGGGTCATCGCGCCGCGCCCGCCGGACCGGGTACCGGGGCACCGGGGGCCGCCAGGAGCAGGGCCGCGCTCGCGTCGTCCCCGCCCGCGTCGCCCGTACCCGCGCTGGCCAGGACCAGGGTCCCGGAGCCCGCTTCCGCGTCGTCGAACCAGAGGGCCGCCGCCGCGCACTGGAGCACGCCGAGCGCGCCCGACGACGGGCCGTACAGCGCGGACAGGTCGTGGACCGGGACCGTTCCGGCCCCGGCGCCGAGCCCGGGTGCGGGGGCGCGCACCCCGTCCGGGTGCTGCGGCACGCACCACAGGCCGACCGGTCCCGGCAGCCTGCCGCGCACGTCGGCGACGGCGACGGCGTGATCGCCACGGCGTGCGTACGGTCCGATCGCGGCCAGCGCGTCCACTCCACGGGCCGTTGCCGAAGCGGCGGACTCGACGACCAGGGCGACCGCGCCGTCGAAGAGCGCGGGCGCACCGGCGCCGTCGTCGTCCGGCACCTCGGTGAGGTGGCGCACGGGGGCGTTGTCCGGTTCGGTGCCGACGACGAGCACCCGTTCCACCCGGCCCGCCCCGATCAGCAGCCGGGCCCAGTGGACGGCGTCGAGCCCGGAGGTCGGCCCGTTGCACAGAGTCAGGTTGGCGCCGCGCAGGCCGTGCGTGATGGCGAGCCACGAGGCGACCACATTGCTGGAAGTGGCGGGGAGCATCATCGGGCTGGTCGCCAGATAGGTGGACTCGGCGATGGTGCGCACCGTCTCGCAGACCGTGTCGGCGTTGCCGTAGTTGGTACTGGTGACCACCCCGACGCTCTCGCCCGGAACGGTCAGCTCCCCCTTGGCGTCCACCAGTCGGGCCTCGGCCAGCGCGTCCCGCGCGGCGGCCATGGCCAGCTTCGTGGCCCGGTCCTTGTAGCGCAGGCCGCGTCCGGTGAGCCGGGACACGGGGTCGGGCGCCGCCCGGTGGTCCTCGGGCAGCGGCCCGAGCAGTCCGGCGGGCTCCGCCAGGCCGCGCACGGCCGTGCCGATCCCGGTGATCACGGCGCGTGCCGTGGGTGTGGTGCTCACTGGCCCGCTCCTTCGTCCGGTTCCCCGAGTCCGGCCGGGTGTCCGTCGACCCGTTCCACGACCGCGACCGCGTTGAGCCCGCCGAATCCGAACGAGTCGATCTGCGCGAGCTCCAGCCGCTGTCCGGGCCGCTCGGCACGGCCCCGGACCAGCCGGAATCCGGCCACGGCGTCCACCGGGTCGTCGAGGTACACCGTCGGCGGGACGGTCCCCGTGCGCATCGCGTCCACGGCGGCGACCAGGCTGTGCAGTCCGGAGGCCCCGGCGGTGTGTCCGGTCATCGACTTGATGGCCGTCATGTACGGGGAGGGGTCGAGGCCGGCGAACACGGTGTTCAGGGCCGTGGACTCGGCCTCGTCGTTGAGTGGTGTGCCGGTGCCGTGCAGCATCACGAGATCGATGTCGGCGGGCCGTACCCCGGCCCGCTCGTGTGCCTCGTGGACGGCCGCGGCGATGTTCTTCGCGTCGGGCGCGGACGGGTGGTGGGCATCGCAGTTGACGGCGACGCCCCGCACCCGCGCGTGGACCCGAGCTCCCGCTCCGGGCCCGTCCGCCTCCCTGCGCAGCACCATGGCCACCGCGCCCTCGCCCTGCAGCATGCCGCGCCGGGCCCGGTCGAACGGCCGGACCCGGTCGGGGGGTTCGGGATAGCAGCGGTCGAGCAGGCCGTACGTGCTCTCGGTGATGGTGTCGACCCCGGCGACGACGACGGTGTCCGCGGCGCCCAGGTCGAGCAGGTCGGCGCCGAGGCCGAGCGCGTACAGCGAGGCGGAGCAGGCGTTGGCGACGGTGTGGGTGTCGTCCGCGCCGAAGCGCCTGCGCAGGGCCGTTCCGAAGTGCAGGTCCCGTACGTCGAAGGGCACGTCGTCGCGCCAGGACAGTTCCACCGAGCGCAGTTCGCGCAGGGTGGTGCCGATCAGGACCGGGACCCCGGACAGGTCGTCGCCGAGTCCGGCGTCCGCCGCCGCCTGTGCGACGGCCCTCTCCAGCCAGCGGGTGGCGCGCAGCGGCTCGTCGACGCCCGGCGCGGGCCGGTCGTCGATCTCGTAGGCCACCCGCGCACGGAAGTTGGCGGGGTCGTAGCCGCGCAGCGGGGCGAGCCCGCTGCGGCCCGCGACCAGCGAACCGAAGATCTCCTCGACGCTGCCGCCGATGCTGGCGACGGCGCCCATACCGGTCACGATCCAGCTCATGACGCGCTCCGGTGGGCCCCGAGGACCAGGACCGCGTTGTTGCCGCCGAAGGCGAGCGCGTTGTTCTGCACGACGGACAGCTCCGCCTCGACCGCCTCGTTGGGTACGCAGTCGACGCCGCACTCCGGATCGGTCTCCCGGTGATTGACCGTCGGCGGGATGAACCCCTCCGTCAGGGCGAGCGCGCAGGCTGCGGCGGAGACGGCGCTGGCCGCGCCCATGCTGTGGCCGATCATCGACTTGATGGACACAGTGCGGGGCATGGTGTCCGCGCCGAACACCTGGCGGATGGCGCCGGCCTCGGTGATGTCGTTGGCCTTGGTGCCGGTGCCGTGCGCGGACACGAAATCGACCTGGTCCGGCGTGATGCCCGCGTTCCGGTGGGCGATCCGGATGGTCCGCGCGATGCTGTCCCGGTCCGGGGCGACGGGATGCAGGGCGTCGCAGGCGAGCCCGTACCCGAGGACCTCGGCGTAGATGCGGGCACCGCGCGCCAGTGCCGAGTCGAGACTCTCCATGAGGAGGATGCCCGCTCCCTCGCCGGTGAGGATGCCCTCCCGGTCCTTGTCGAAGGGCCGGCACACCTCGGGGGCGATGGTGCCGAGCCGGTAGAACCCGGTGAACGTCTTGCGGCAGGCCGCGTCGGCGCCGCCGCACAGGGCGATGTCCACGTCCCCGCTGCGCAGCGCGTCGTAGCCGTATCCGACCGCGTAGTTGCCGGCCGCGCACGCGGTCGGGATCGTCACCGCCTCCACGTCCTCCAGATGCAGCTCGCGCACGATGCCCGCGGACAGCCGTCCGGCGGAGAAGCGCCGGGCGACGACCGGGTCGTACTCCTCGGGCCCGCCGTCCAGGCCCGTGGCGACGAGCTGGTCGAGGTCGCGGGACTCACCGTCCGTGGTGCCGACGGACACCAGGGAGCGGCGGGCCCGCACGTCCTGCGCGCTCAGCCCCGCGTCCTCGACCGCCATGCGGGCGGCCGCCACCGAGAACTGGCCGGCCCGGCCCAGCTCTTCCACGGGCTGCCCGACGATCCAGCGCTCCGGCTCGAAGTCGGTGACCTCGCAGCCGTTGGCATGGGCGAACCCGGTCGTGTCGAACGCGGTGATCGGCTTGACGCCGCTGCGTCCCTCACGAAGGCCGGCGGTGAAGGCCTCGACACCGATCCCGATGCTGGTGACCACACCGAGTCCGGTGATGACCACCCGTCGTCCTGCGGTCTCGGAGAAAGGACCGTCGTGTCCGCCGTGACCTCGCGCGTCTGTCTTCATCGAAGCGTTCATCGAAGCTCACCCATCTGCTGGCGATCGGGACGGCAGATCAGTTACGGGCGGCTTCGGACACCACGACGTACACACCCTCCAGGTTGACCATCCGGCTCAGCTCCGCCTGGTCGATGGTCACCTTCTGGGTGCGCTCGAGAGCGGCGAGAATCTCGATGGCGCGGAGCGAGTCCGCGTCGTGCTCCTCCTTGAAGAGGCTGGTCTCGGTGACCTCGTCCTCGTCGATCTCAAGAATGTCGCAGACGATCTCCTTGATCTCCTGCTTGCGGGCAGCGTCAAGTCCGTTCGTCACGTTCGCGTTGGTCATCTCGACTCCCTCGGGATCAAAACCGGAGTCCGGCGACTCCGCCATCCATGTGATGAGTCGAGAGTGGGATCGGCGGCTATACGCGCCCTATACGGTTTCTGGCCCTTCCAGCCAGCCGAGTTGCACGGCTCGCAGTCCCGCCTGGAAACGGCTGCGCGCGCCGAGCCGCCCCATGAGATCGGCGGTGATACGACGCCCGGTGCGCACGGAGATGCCCAGCTTGCGGGCCACGACCTCGTCGGTGAGCCCCTCGCTGAGCAACCGCAGCACGGCCTGCTCCTGCACGGAGAGGCTCTCGTTCCCCGGCTCGCGCGACGGCGGCCGGTAGCCGCTGAACGGGACGGCGCTGTCCCAGATCCGGTCGAAGAGTTCGCACAGCGCCGTGATGACGCCCGCACCGCTCAACACGAGTGCGCCGGAAGCGGAGTCGTCCGGATCGATGGGCAGGACCACGTGACTGCGGTCGAACAGAAGCATGCGCGACGGCAGCGAGGGAGTGGTGCGCACCTGATCGCCATGGGTGTGCAACCAGCGCAGGTGCTCCACGGTGGCGGGGTCGTTGTGGACGCTGTCCAGATAGATGCTGCGCATCACGACACCACGCGCGGCCAGATCCTCCAGCAAGGGGCGACTGGCCTGCCGGCTGGCCTCGGCCTGCCGGCCTCCGGCCGCGAAGGTGAGCAGTTCGGAGGAGCAGTCCTGGGTGAGTTCCTCGATACGGGAACGGATTTCCTCGATCCCTGTGAGTCGCTCCACAAGGAAACTGCGTAATTTCTGCTGCACTTCGGTGTACTCGTCGATGAAACGAGCAACTTCGACGCGCGTCTCGGATATTTTCCTCTGCCGCTCCAGGAGTTCACTCTCCTGACGCGCGAGAAGCGCCTGCAGGCCGACTTCGGGACTGACCGGTCTGACCCTTCCGGGCGAGTCCCACGAAGGTTTCACAAGTAAGAGGCGCACACATTCGTCGAGCGCGGAACGGACCTGCTCCACATTCCAGCCCAGCGCCTCGGCAAGGCTCTCCACATCGGAATTCGGCCGTCCGAGTACGGCTCGATAGGCCTCGGCCGCACGGGGTCCGATCCCCAACGGTTCAAGCATGTACGTCCCCCACCCTTCGCCGATCTCCACGAAGCATGAAGCATCATGAAGAAATCGAAAGGATTTAGCAACGAACACGCGTATGAACCGCACGGTAGCACAGAGCAAACACAGATGCAGGGCTGCTCAGTTGCGCAACCCTGCATCCATTCATGTCTCACGACGCGAATGTCATCCCCAGATCGGGTCCTGGGGGTCGGTCGGCTCGACTCCCCAGATGGGGTCCTGCGGAGTTGTCACCGAAACCACCGCGGACAACGCATTCGATCGGTCGGCCGCAGCCGCGCCGACGGTGCCGACGGCACCGAAAGCCGCGGCGAAGAAGGCCAGTGTGACAACAACGGCACGCACCTGCATCTTGCCCATGAAACGTACGCCCCCCGGGAGTATGGATTCCTTGTCGATTCCCTTGTCCGACTCGCGTCGGCCGGTGATGGAATCCTCGCCGAAACCCTCCGCCGGAGACCAGCGGATTCACCGGCAGGGAACTGCGCTGACAAGGTACTGACAGCGGAATTGTGACTCCCACTTCTCATCCGTACGGCCCCGGGAGGGAACTCACCCGTCCCCGAGGTGGGAGTTACGCCCTTTCACGCCCTCCCGCGTCGGCCGGTCGGGCCGTGACGGCCATGAGCGGTCGGGCGGCACATTCCGCCCCGACCCCCTCGACGTGCAGCATGATGCCAGCCCTGCCGGTCGATCCTCCTTCCGGGCACGGCGGACAGCGCGGGAGCCGATAGGAGCGGCACCCGGACGAGGAGCCGTTTGCCGTGCCGGCCGCGGGGCATGCGCGAGACAGGGAGCCGGCACGTTCCGGCTGACGCGGATCCACGCCCATGCCAGTAGAATTCATAGGTGAATAAGGGCGTTTTTCATGGTTTGTCGTTTGTGCAGGACCGCCCGACGAGGCGGTCGGCAGCGCGGCCGGAGAGGACGCCCGACCGTAGTCCCCCAGCAGGGAAGGTGTCCGATGGGCTTCCTGGACAATTTGAAGGCCAAGCTGAGCCCCGCCAAGGACAAGGTCGGCGATCTCGCGCAGCAGCACGGGGAGAAGATCGACCACGGGCTCGAAAAAGCCGCACGGACGGTCGACCAAAAGACCAAGGGCAAGTACAGCGACAAGATCGAGTCCGGCACGAGGAAGGCCAAGGAAGCGGTCGAGCGCCTGTCCCACAGACACGACGAGGGTGGTACGCCCAAACACGAGGAGGGCGGTACGCCGCCGGGTACGCCGCCGCCCGCTTCCTGAACAGCGGCCGTTCAACCGGTCGGCACCGACCGGCGGCCGTACGGTGACAACGCCGCACGGCCGCCGTACGCCTGCGCCGGGGTGCGGCACGGACTCAGGACCAGGTGGCGACCAGGTAGCCGACGCCGTACGGGGCGTCCTCGTACAGCAGCCGGCCGCCCAGGCCCGCCCCCTCGGCCGCGCCCGCGAGCACCTGCCACGGCGCCCGGCCCGCCGCCTTCAGTTCGTACGCCAGCGACGCGTCCAGCGCCGTCAGCGCCCCTGGATCCGCCGCGGCCAGCGCGCGGGCGGCCGCCGCGTCGAACGCCTCGGCGCGGTCGTCCAGGTAGCCGGGGGCCTTGAGCGTGCGGCAGGCGCTGCCGTCGCCCATCACCAGCAGCGCCAACCGGTCCGCCCTGGCGGCGAGGTCCCGTCCGGTGCTCATGCAGCGTTCGGTTTCGAGCGGCGCCCCCACAGCGAGCCCCTCGACCGGCGCGGCGGCCCAGCCCGCGCGGGCGAGCAGCCAGGCACCGACGGCCAGGGACGGCGGAAGCGGCCGGTCCGCCACAGGTCCGCGGTCACGCCCGAGCCGTACGCCGAGATCCACGCCGAAGCCCTGGAAGGTGCCGGTGGCCCCTTCGGGGTGCGGGCCACGGCCCTCGTGGTCCGCGGTCCCGATCACGATCAGCAGATCCGGCCGGGCGGCGGCCAGTACGCCGAGGGCATCGGCGCAGGCGTCCCGCAGGGTGTCGAGCTCGGGGGCGGCACCGGCCGCCACCTCGGGCACCAGCAGCGGCGGACAGGGGCAGACAGCGGCGGCGACAAGCATGGTGGGCAGCGTACTGCGTGGGCACGACGCCGCCGTCGGCCACCGCCGCCTGCCGCCCCCTCCGGCGTCAGTCGCAGCCGCAGCCGGGCGTGGCCGCGGCCGGCAGCGGGGCCGGGGCGCCGATACCCGGAAGCCCCAGCATCACTCCGGCCGGCTTGTCGGCCTCGGTGGCGGTGCGCTTCTCCCAGGCGTCCCCGGCGCGGGTCCGCCGCACGCCCACCGGAGCGCCCTCGGCGAGCAGGTGGTGCGGGGCGGCGTAGGTGATCTCGACGGTCACCACGTCGCCCGGCCGCACGTCCTCGTCCGGCTTGGTGAAGTGGACCAGGCGGTTGTCGGGGGCGCGGCCGGAGAGGCGGTGGGTGGCGCCGTCCTTGCGGCCCTCGCCCTCCGCGACCATGATCTCCAGCGTCCGGCCGACCTGCTTCTTGTTCTCCTCCCAGGAGATCTCCTCCTGGAGGGCGGACAGGCGCATGTACCGCTCCTGGACGACCTCCTTGGGGATCTGCCCGTCCATCTCGGCGGCCGGGGTTCCGGGGCGCTTGGAGTACTGGAAGGTGAAGGCGTTGGCGAAGCGCGCCTCGCGGACCGCGTGCATGGTCTGCTCGAAGTCCTCCTCGGTCTCGCCGGGGAAGCCCACGATGATGTCGGTGGAGATGGCGGCGTCCGGCATCGCGGCGCGCACCTTCTCGATGATGCCGAGGAAACGCTCCTGACGGTACGAGCGCCGCATCGCCTTGAGGATCGTGTCCGAACCCGACTGCATCGGCATGTGCAGCTGGGGCATCACATTGGGGGTCTCGGCCATCGCCGCGATCACGTCGTCCGTGAAGTCGCGGGGATGCGGCGAGGTGAAACGGACCCGCTCCAGGCCCTCGATCCTCCCGCAGGCGCGCAGCAGCTTGGAGAAGGCCTCGCGGTCGCCGATGTCGGAGCCGTAGGCGTTCACGTTCTGGCCGAGCAGGGTGATCTCCGAGACGCCCTCGGCGACCAGTGCCTCGATCTCGGCGAGGATGTCGCCGGTGCGGCGGTCCTTCTCCTTGCCGCGCAGTGCCGGGACGATGCAGAAGGTGCAGGTGTTGTTGCAGCCGACGGAGATGGAGACCCACGCCGCGTAGGCGGACTCGCGGCGGGTGGGGAGGGTGGAGGGGAAGGCCTCCAGGGATTCGGCGATCTCGATCTGCGCCTCCTCCTGGATGCGGGCGCGCTCCAGCAGCACCGGCAGCTTGCCGATGTTGTGCGTACCGAAGACGACGTCCACCCAGGGGGCCCGCCGGACGATGGTGTCGCGGTCCTTCTGCGCCAGGCAGCCGCCGACGGCGATCTGCATGCCGGGGCGCCTGGTCTTCATCGGGGCGAGCCGGCCGAGGTTGCCGTAGAGCTTGTTGTCGGCGTTCTCCCGGACCGCGCAGGTGTTGAAGACGACGACGTCGGCGTCGCCGTCGGAGCCCTCGGCGGCACGTACGTAACCCGCGTCCTCCAGCAGCCCCGACAGCCGCTCGGAGTCGTGGACGTTCATCTGGCACCCGTAGGTGCGCACCTCGTACGTTTTCAAACCGTCCACTACTCCACCAGCCACGTCGTTGCCGCTCACCCGTCCAGGGTAAGGGCTCCGGCCCGGCCGCGATGCTGATCACCCCGCGGGGCCCGGCCCTGGTCATCGCCGGGACGGGCTGGCAGGATCGCCGCCATGCTCCAGGCACTGTCCCGTATCGGCCGGCGGCGCACCCTCCAGGCGTGCGCGGCCCTCGTCGTCGTGCTCGGGCTGCTGCTGTGGTGGCTGCTCCCGCTCGGGAAACCGGCGCCGAGCGGCACGCTGACCTTCAGCACCGGCGTGCGCAGCGGCGTCTACCAGCGCTACGGCGAGCGGCTCCGGGGGGACCTGGCCAAGGATCTGCCGAAGGTGTCGATACAGCTGCAGACCAGTGAGGGTTCGCAGCAGAACATCGCCCGGGTGGCGACCGGCAGGGCCGACTTCACCATCGCCACCACCGACGCCCTCGCCACCTATCTGCGCGACGGCGGGCCCGGAGCCGACCGGCTGCGAGGCTGTGTGCGGTTGTACGACGACTACATCCAGCTGGTCGTGCCCCGGAACTCGGAGATACGGAAGGTCTCGGACCTGCTCGGCAAGCGCGTCGGGGTGGGCCAGCCGGGGTCCGGCGTACGGCTGGTCGCCGACCGGCTGATGACGGCCGCCGGTCTCGATCCCACCGACGATGTGAGGCCGGTCCCCAACGGCATCGACACCATGCCGAAGGAGCTGGAGAACGGCCGGATCGATGCCTTCTTCTGGTCCGGCGGACTGCCCACCTCCGCCGTACAGGAACTGTCGGACCGGTTCGCGATCCGGCTGGTGCCGCTGGAGGCCGCGCTGATCAAGGAGCTTCAGGCCGTGGGCGGCTCCGCCCGCTACTACCGCTCGGCCGTGATGCCCGCCGACGCCTACCGCAACGCCCAGCACGGGCAGGCGGTGCCGACGGTGGCGGTCGCCAATGTGCTGGTGACCACGGACCGTACGGATCCGGCGATGACCGAGGCGTTCACCCGGACCGTGATCGACAGCCGGGACCGGATCGGGCGCGAGGTGCACGCCGCCCAGCTGGTGGATCTGCGTACGGCGATCTACACCGATCCCCTGCCGCTGCACGAAGGGGCCAGGCGCTACTACCGGTCGGTCAAGCCCTGAGCGCCGTGCCGCTCCCTGCCCGCCCCGCTCAGAGAGGGCGACCTCTGACAGGGAGGTCGCCCGACAGGCTCTCAGCCCTGCGGGTTGTCACGCGGCACCGACACCGTCACCCGCAGCCCGTGCGGCTCATGGGCGGCATAGCGCAGGGAGCCGCCCCCCGCCGCCAGGAGGGCCTGGGCGATGGAGAGCCCGAGGCCGGAACCCTGCACGTTCTGGTGCCGGGTGCTGCGCCAGAAGCGGTCGCCGACGCGTTCCCTCTCCTGTGCGGTGAGGCCCGGTCCGCGGTCGGCGACGACGACCGTGACGTCGTCGCGGCCGGAGGCGACCGTGACGCGGACCTCCTCGTCGGCCGGGGTGAACTTCAGGGCGTTGTCGATGATGGCGTCGAGGGCGCTCGACAGCGCGATCGGGTCCGCCCAGGCCGTCACGGCGGCTGAACCGTCCGCCCTGAGCGCCACCCCCCTCTCCTCGGCCACCGGCCGCCAGGAGGCGACGCGTTCCGCGGTGAGGGCGCCTATGTCCGTGAGTCGCAGGTCGGCCCCGGCGTGCTCGGCCAGCGCCAGGTCGAGCAGGTCGTCCAGGACCTGTGCGAGGCGCTTGCCCTCCGTGCGCACGGAGGCGATCTCCTCGTTGCCCTCGGGGAGTTCGAGCGCGAGGAGCTCGATGCGGAGCAGCAGAGCGGCAAGGGGGTTGCGCAGCTGGTGCGAGGCGTCGGCGACGAAGGCGCGCTGCTGCTCCAGCACGTTCTCGACGTTGTCGGCCATCTCGTTGAACGAGCGGGCCAGACGCCTGAGTTCCGGCGGTCCTCCGGAGGCCGCGACCCGGGATCGCATCCGGCCACTGGCGATGTCGTGGGTGGCCGCGTCCAGGGTCCTGACGGGCAGCAGCACCCAGCCGGTGAGCCGGATCGCGGCGCCGACCGCCACCAGCATCGCGACCACTTCGCCGGCCGCGATGAGCAGCCAGCCGCGCAGCGTGCGCGCGCGCATCTCGGTGGTGGGCGAGTCGATGACCACGACGGCGACCACATCGCCGTCCCGCACGACGGGCGAGGCGACGACGACCCTGCCCCGCTGCCAGGGCCAGACCTGCGGCGGATCGTGGCTGCGACGCCCGAGGAGCGCCTCCTTGAAGGCCTCCCTCCCCTCTCCCTCGATCGGCAGCTGCCAGGTGGCCGGGGCCTTCGCCATGGCGCTGTCGTCCCGGTAGAAGACACCGGCGCGGATGCCGTACACCGAGGCGTAGGTGTCCAGTTCGCCGCGCAGGGTGCGGCGGCGCTCGTCGTAACCGGGGGTCCGTTCGGCGATGAACTGGGCGAGCGCGGCGAAGCGTGCCGTGTCGTCGATGCGGTCGATGACGACGCGCTGCTGCTGGGCACCGGCCACGCTGACCGCCAGCGGGAAGCCGAGGGCGAGCAGCACGCTCGCCATGAGAATGATGAGCAGGGGTAGCAGCCGGGTGCGCACCTGGGACGTACGCCTCTACGCGGACGGGGCGACGAGGCGGTAGCCGACCCCGCGCACCGTCTCGATCAGTGCGGGCAGCCGCAGTTTGGAACGCAGGGACGCGACGTGCACTTCGAGTGTGCGCCCCGTTCCCTCCCAGCTCGTGCGCCAGACCTCACTGATGATCTGCTCCCGGCGGAAGACCACCCCAGGGCGCTGGGCGAGCAGCGCGAGCAGGTCGAACTCCTTGCGGGTGAGCTGGACTTCACAACCGTCGACACTGACCCGCCGGGTCGGCAGCTCGATCCGGACGTGTCCGAGCCGAAGGGCGGCGACGGGCGTGGGCACGGTGTCCTCGCCGGCCGGTTTGCGGCGGCTGACGGCATGGATACGGGCGAGGAGCTCGCCCGTGTCGTACGGCTTGACCACGTAGTCGTCGGCCCCGAGATTGAGGCCGTGGATCCGCGACCGGACATCGGCGCGCGCGGTGACCATGATCACCGGGGTGGAGGTGCGCTTGCGGATCTTCCCGCACACCTCGTAGCCGTCCTGGTCGGGCAGGCCGAGGTCGAGGAGCACGACACCGAAGGGCTCCGTGTCCGCGGGCAGCAGCGCCTGCAACGCCTCCTCGCCGCTGCGGGCGTGCACGACCCGGAAGCCGTGCCGGGCGAGGACCGCGGAGAGGGCGGCCGCGACGTGGTTGTCGTCCTCGACGAGCAGCAGTCTCATGCCCCCTCCTTTCCGATGGTGCGATGCCGGTTCCCGTGGACGGGGTGCCGGTGCGGTCTCCTGTACGCCTTCGTACACCTCTCGTCTCTTCCCCGTACCGAGGTGTTTCACGTCATGGCGTACCAGGGCATCCACTCCGATGACCGGTACGTCAGTCAAGGGCCCGCCCCTCGCATCGAGCCATCCGTTATGCACCCGGTACGCCCCGGGCGCACCGCCTGCCGCCCTGTTCACACGGTGTGTCCGGATGCCGCCGGATCGTTATCCTCAATTCTCGCTCAGATGTGATGACGCTGATCCCACCGCGTCCTAGGGTCCTTCCCAACCGAGGAGGACGGAGCAAGAAGCCGATGAGCGGAGTTTCAGTGACCAAGGGCGCCGAGGACGCCGCACCTGCGGCGAACGACCTTGTCGTACTGAGCAACGTCAACAAGCACTTCGGCGCGCTGCATGTGCTCCAGGACATCGACCTGACCATCGCCCGTGGCGAGGTCGTGGTCGTCATCGGGCCCTCCGGGTCCGGGAAGTCCACGCTGTGCCGCACGATCAACCGCTTGGAGACGATCGACTCGGGCGCCATATCGATCGACGGCAAGCCGCTGCCCGAGGAGGGCAGGGAGCTGGCCCGGCTGCGCGCCGATGTCGGCATGGTCTTCCAGTCGTTCAATCTCTTCGCGCACAAGACGGTGCTCGAGAACGTGATGCTGGGCCAGATCAAGGTCCGCAAGACGGACAAGAAGGCGGCCGAGGACAAGGCCCGTTCGCTGCTGGACCGGGTGGGCGTGGCGACGCAGGCCGACAAGTACCCCGCCCAGCTCTCCGGCGGTCAGCAGCAACGCGTGGCCATCGCACGGGCGTTGGCGATGGACCCGAAGGTGATCCTCTTCGACGAGCCGACCTCCGCGCTCGACCCGGAGATGATCAACGAGGTGCTGGACGTCATGCAGCAGCTCGCCCGGGACGGCATGACGATGGTCGTCGTCACCCATGAGATGGGCTTCGCGCGCTCGGCCGCGAACCGCGTCGTCTTCATGGCGGACGGAAAGATCGTCGAAGAGGCCACGCCCGACCAGTTCTTCAGCAACCCGCGCAGCGACCGGGCCAAGGACTTCCTGTCGAAGATCCTTCACCACTGATTGATCCTTCACCGCCGGTACCCGGACCGGCCGATCACTCACATCGCGTCAACTCTAGGGAATCTCACCATGCAGCTTCGTAAGGTCACCGCCGCCTCGGCCGCCGTGCTCGCCCTCGCCCTGACCGCCACCGCCTGTGGTTCCGACAAGAAGGACGGCGGCTCGGACGGTGCGGGCGGCGGCAAGAAGATCACCATCGGCATCAAGATCGACCAGCCGGGCCTGGGTCTGAAGACGCCCGACGGCAAGTACACCGGTTTCGACGTCGATGTCGCCACGTACGTCGCCAAGGAGCTCGGCTACGACGCCAAGGACATCGTCTTCAAGGAGACCAAGAGCGCCGACCGCGAGACGGCGATCGAGCGCGGTGACGTGAAGTTCATCGCCGCCACCTACTCGATCAACGACGAGCGGCTGCAGAAGGTCGACTTCGCGGGCCCGTACCTGCTGGCGCACCAGGACATCCTCGTCCGTGCCGACGACGACTCGATCAAGTCCCCGGCCGACCTGAACAACAAGAAGCTGTGTTCGGTCGCCGGCTCGACCTCGGCGCAGAACGTCCACGACAAGCTGGCCCCGAAAGCCCAGCTCCAGGAGTACGGCGGTTACTCGGAGTGCCTGTCCGGTCTGGAGAACAAGGCCGTCGACGCGCTGACCACCGACGACAGCATTCTGGCCGGTTTTGCCGCGCAGCAGAACTTCCAGGGCAAGTTCAAGCTGGCCGGCTTCCAGATGAGCAACGAGAACTACGGCATCGGTCTGAAGAAGGGCGACGCCGACCTCAAGAAGAAGATCAACGACGCGCTCACCAAGATGGTCTCGGACGGTTCCTGGGACAAGGCCGTGAAGGCCAACTTCGGTCCGGCGAACTACAAGAACGAGCCCGCCCCGAAGATCGGCAACATCGTCAAGTGAAGCAGGGCTGACCGGGCGCGCCGTCCATGAACGGCGGCGCGCTGTGCCCTCCGACACGCGGAAGCGCGGGAGATCGTGTTCGACTTTCTTGAAGGTTACGACCTGCTGGGGGCCTTCTGGGTGACGGTGCAACTCACCGTCTACTCCGCCCTCGGCGCCCTCATATGGGGAACGCTGCTGGCCGGCATGAAGGTCAGCCCGGTCCCTCTGATGCGCGGCTTCTCCACCGCGTACGTGAACGTGGTCCGGAACATTCCACTGACCGTGATCATCGTGTTCTCGTCGCTGGGCCTCTTCCAGACGCTGGACATAAAGCTCGGCGCCAGTGATTTCACGGACATCAACTTCCGGCTCGCGGTGCTTGCCCTGATCGCCTACACCGCCGCGTTCGTGTGCGAGGCACTGCGCTCCGGCATCAACACCGTCCCGGTCGGCCAGGCCGAGGCGGCGCGCGCGCTCGGGCTGAGCTTCACCCAGGTACTGCGGCTGGTCGTCCTTCCCCAGGCGTTCCGTGCAGTGGTCAACCCGTTGTCCAACGTGCTGATCGCGTTGACGAAGAACACCACGGTCGCCTCCGCGATCGGCGTCGCCGAAGCCTCGTACCTGATGAAGGGCATGATCGAGGCCGAGGCCCAACTGATGCTCATCGCCGCCGTCTTCGCGTTCGGCTTCGTCGTTCTGACCCTCCCGACCGGCCTGATCCTCGGCTGGGTGAGCAAGAAGGTGGCGGTGAAGCGATGAGTTCCGTCCTCTACGACGCCCAAGGACCGCGCGCCAAGCAGCGCAACATCCTGTACACGGTGCTGTTCGTCCTGTGCGCCGCGGCAGTGGTGTGGTGGGTCTATGACGGCCTCGCTTCCAAGAACCAGCTCGACTGGATCAAGTGGAAGCCCTTCTTCACCAGCTCCCAGCCCTGGGAGACGTACATCTGGCCGGGCCTCCAGAACACGCTCAAGGCGGCGTTCTTCGCCCTGATCATCGCGCTGCCGCTCGGCGCCCTCTTCGGGATCGGCAGGCTGTCGGACCACCGGTGGGTGCGGATGCCGGCGGGCATCGTCGTGGAGCTCTTCCGCGCCATTCCCGTGCTGATCCTGATGATCACCGCGAACGCGGTGTACGCGGAGTACACCGCCATCGACACCGATGTGCGTCCGCTGTACGCCGTGGTGACCGGTCTGGTGCTGTACAACTTCTCGGTGCTCGCCGAGATCGTGCGGGCCGGAATCGAGTCCCTGCCGAAGGGCCAGGCGGAGGCGGCCAAGGCGCTCGGCATGCGCAAGAGCCAGATCATGATGTCCGTGCTGCTGCCGCAGGCGGTGACGGCCATGCTGCCGGCGATCGTCAGCCAGCTCGTGGTCATCGTGAAGGACACCGCGCTCGGTGGCGCCATGATGACCTTCCCCGAGCTGCTGGCCTCGATCCGCCCGATGAGTGCGAACTACGGCGCGAACACGATCGCGTGCTTCACCATCGTGGCTCTGATCTTCCTCATGCTGAACTTCGCGCTCACGTCGTTCGCGAGCTGGCTGGAGCGGTGGCTCCGGCGCAGCAGGAAGAGCAAGGGCACCGCCGCCGGGGGCACACCGGAGACCATCGGTGAGCCGGCGCTCGTCATAGATGACGGACGCGCCGTCTGACGGCTCGTCGATCTGCGTCCCCGAGGGGCGGTGGCACATCCGCCACCGCCCCTCGCCGCCTTCCGGTGTCGCTTGACGCAGGCACCGGCAGTAGGTTGCATACGTTCTGTGATCGCGCCCCCAGCTCCCGCCGCCGCCACACATACTCCGCCGCCTACTCCTCTTTCGAGCCGTCGGCTCCTTTCGTCCGCGTCCTCGGCGTCGTTCGCACGGATCCGAGGAGCCGCCCCGTGGACCCGGTGATCGTCGTCGGCGCCGGGCCCGTCGGCCTGACGCTGTCGCTCGCCCTCGCGGCACAGGGCGTTCCCTCCGTCCTTCTCGACGAGGACCCGGCCAAGGACGAGACCCGTCCGGCCCGCACGGTGGTGCTGCGCGAGGACACCGCGGCCCTGGTGGAACGGCTCGGCTGCAAGGCACTCCACCACGAGAGCATCCGGTGGTCCGGCTGGCGGTCCATGCGGCGCAGGCAGGTGGTGCGCGAGCTGCCGCTCGGCGAGGACTCCCCCGAGGGCGATCCGTTGCCGGCCCCCGTCCATCTGCCGCAGCACGTCCTGACCCGCGGGCTGCGGGACGCGGTGGCCGCACAGGAGCTGGTGCGGGTGGCTCCGTACAGCCGGATCGACACGCTGGAGCAGGACCCCACCGGCGTCACCGTGCGCACCAGGGAGCCGAACGCGACCTGGTGGCGCGGAAGTTACCTGGTGGGCTGCGACGGCGCCAGGTCCACCGTGCGCAAGCTCCTCGACATCCGCTTCCCCGGTCGGACGGCGGTGGAGCGGCATGCCGTCGCCGCGCTGCGCACCGAGCTTCCCTGGCCGGGACAGGCCGTGCTGCACCGGCTGCCGCCGTGGCGGACCGGCGGCGCCGAGGTGACCGCACGACCGCTGCCGGACGGTGCCTGGCGGCTGGACTGGCTGCTGCCGCCGCGCGGTGAGCTCGTCACTCCGGATGCCCTGATCACCCGGATCCGGGACACCTTGGCGGGCTGGTGCGGCGAGACACCGCCGTACGAACTGCTGGACACGGGCGTGTACACGTTGCACCACCGGCTCGCCCTGCGCTGGCGGATCGACCGGGCCTTCCTGGCCGGGGACGCCGCCCATCTGCTGGGCGCGCTGGGAACCCAGGGGCTCGACGAGGGGCTGCGGGACGCCGAGAACCTGGCCTGGAAGCTGGGCCAGGCCTGGCACGACGGAGCCTCGGACGTACTGCTGGACAGCTACCAGGCGGAGCGCCGAGCGGCCGTCGCCGCGCGGCTGCGCGCCGCGGACCAGTCGCTGCCGATACTGCGCGGCGGCGGAGGCCTGCGGACCCTGGTCCCGGGGAGCGCACGGGGGCACGACTCGCTGCTCACCGACGGACATCTGGGGCGGGGCCCGCTCGGTGCGCCCCCCTCGTACTCGCACTCGCCCCTTGCGCCCCCACGCGCCGAGGCGCACACGTCCGTGGATACGCCCCCCGGTGCGCCGGTCGCCGATGTACGGGTGACCGCACCCGACGGCACGACCGTGCGGTTGCGCGAGCGGCTGGGGCAGGGGCACCTGCTGGTGGTCCTGGTGGCGCCCGGCACAGGGGTGTGGGACCGGCGTCACTGGATGAGCGCGGGTGTCATGCCCCGTCTGGTCGCGGCCGTCGACGCGATGCCGGTGAAGGGCGAACTGCTGGTGACCGAGAGCTATCCGGGGGCGGCGGCCCACACCGTGCTGCTGATCAGGCCGGACGGTCACCTCGTAGCGTCGTTCGGCGGGGTCCGGCCCCGGGAGCTCTTCGCGGCGGCGGACACGGTGCGCGGCGGACCGGCGCGCGGCTCCGTACGCCCGGACCAGACTGCGGGCATCAATTGACCGCCGCGGGCGCGCATGGTGTACTCCGGAACGTGATCGACACCGATGTGCGCCTGTGGCGGCGGGTCCATATGGACCTCGTCCGCTATGCGGGCTGCGTGTGTCGCCCGTCCTGCTGAATCGCCTCTCCCTGCCGCGCCGTGCGCTCCACCGTACGGCCGGGCATCCGCGCGAACTCCCAGGACGGTCTCTGTGTCTGCCCCTTCGTCACCCTCTGTACGCACGCCCGCACCCGCATCCGTACGCGCTCGTGGTTCCGGTCCTTCGGCCGCGGAGCTGCTCGCATTCGTCCGCCGCGTCGCCGCCGACACCGAGATCGTCGCCTCGCTCCCGCTCGATCCCGAGGGCCGCACCTGGATCCCGCTCGAAGGGCCCGGCGGCAGCGAGGCCTGGCTGATCGGCTGGCCACCCGGCAGCGGCACCGGCTGGCACGACCACGCCGACTCGATCGGCGCCTTCACCACCGCGGCCGGCACCCTCAAGGAGCTGTCGCTCGCCGCCCGGCTGCCCACCGACGGCTGGAAGACCCTCGAACTCACCGAAGGCATCGACCGTTCCCGGCACTTGGCCACCGGACAGGGCAGGGCGTTCGGCCGCCACCATGTCCACGAGGTGCTGAACGAATCCGGCACCGAGCACGCCGTCTCCGTCCATGCGTACTACCCGCCGCTGCCGCGGATCCGGCGCTACAGCCGTACCGGTGCGGTGCTCCGCCTCGAACAGATCGAACGACCGGAGGACTGGCAGTGAGCGTCAGCCGTGGGAGCGGTTCGGGGCCGGTGGGGATCGACGAACTGCTGGAACGGGTCCGGGCAGGGTTCGTCCGGGTCGGTCCTCGGGAGGCGATGGCCGCCGCCGCGGACGGTGCGCTGCTCGTGGACATACGCTATGCGGAGCTGCGCGAACGGGACGGACTCATTCCGGGGGCGCTCGTCGTCGAGCGCAATGAACTGGAGTGGCGGCTCGATCCACAGGGCAGCCATCGGGCTCCGGAGGCGGTGAGCCACGATCTGCGCATCGTGGTGGTCTGCAACGAGGGCTACGCGTCGAGCCTGGCCGTCGCGTCCTTGCGTCAGCTGGGACTGCACCGGGCGACGGATCTGATCGGCGGATTCCAGGCGTGGCGCGCGGCGGGACTTCCCGTCGAGGCGTGAGGGAGGGGTCCGGGCGGGACATCCCGCTTCGGAGGCGCCGGCTCCGGATCTGTACGTGCCCGGACCAGGATTCCTGCTCCTTCGCGCCGCCAGTGCCTCTCGTTCGGATCATTCCGGGCTCACGTGCCCCGGCACCGCTCCCCGCCGCTCGCCGGTCCCCGAATCCGCTACGACACACCCGAACGCCACGCTCCGGTGGAGCAATCCCCGTAACCGACGGACATTCGGCTCAATGCCAAGGACCGACGTGACGGAGACCTCGCACCCATGCCGACGCCCACCCTGACTCCCGACCGGCTCGACGACCGGGTCGCCCGCCTCCACGACACCGGTGCATGGCAGCAGATCGTCACCGGATGGGATCTCACCGCCGCCGAACCCGTACGCCCCGACTCCCCCGGCACCGCAGATCATCTGTCGGGCCGTCAGCCGGCCGACTGGCGCGACCTGCTGTCCGTACCCGTCGATCAGCTCATCGCCGAATCCGTGCGTACTCTGCCTGCCGCCGCGCCGCGCGAACGGCCCCTTCCCGGTCGGCTGGGCGCCATCGTCCCCGACCGGCTCCACTCCTGGCGGCGCGTCGGGCAGCCCGAGGTGCGGCCCTCCATCCACCTCGCCCACACACGGCGGATCCTGACCGAGTGGGGCTGGCAGAACACCCCGTACCGACTCCGCAACGCCCGCGGCGCCCGGTGCGTCTGCGGGGCCATGCTGACGGCACACCGCCTGGGCTACGGCTCCCTCGACACCGTGGACCGGGCCGGCGCCTGGCTCGTCGCCGAACTCCGCTCACGGGGCTGGACCGGACTGATCGGGCTGTGGAACCGGCAGCCCGGACGTACGGCCGACGAGGCGCTCGCCCTGATCGATGCCACCATCGAACGCGCCGCCCGCGCCGGGCAGTGACCCGCCCCACGACAGCCACGAACCGCCGGGTCCCGCGATCGACGAGGGTGTGCGAGGGCGGCGTCGCGGCCGGTGACCGGACGTGGCGCCCCGTCTCAGTGACGGGTGAGCAGCGCTTCGACCAGATCGCGCAGCGGCCCGGTGAGGTCCTGCTCGGTGGCCGATCCGAGCGGCTCCAGTCCCGGAGAGGCGCGCAGCACCGTGATACCGAAGGCCACGGACAGCACGAGTTGGGCGCGCAGGAGCAGTTGGTCGCCGGTGGGGTCGTCCGGCCGCCATCCGGCCGCCGCGGCGAGCCGTTCGCTGAATGTGCGCAACAGGCCGGTACGCATCTGCTCGGTGCGCTCGTCGCCGGAGGAGCGCAGCAGCAGGAGAAGGGCGTCTTTGGGACCGTCCATGGCGAGCACGCCCGCGGTGTGGCTGACGATGATCTCCGGGATCTGTTCCAGGTCGGCCACCGTGCGGGCCGCGTGGACGAGTTCGTCGATGACCGCTTTCAGACAGGCCTCGAAGAGGCCTTCCTTGGACCGGAAGTAGCGGTTGATGAGCGCGACATTGACACCGGCGTCATCGGCGATGTCGCGCACGGTGGTGGCCGCGTACCCGTCGTACGCGAAGCGGCGGCGGGCCGAGTCGAGCAGAAGCCCACGGGTCCTGGCAGCGGCACCCCGCCGGGATGGCGACGGACTGTTGTCCGTCGGCGTCAGGGGCGCGGGACCTGCCTGGGAACTGCTGGCTTTCATGACTGTCCTCTCTCTGCTCGAACGGTACCGCCCGCGCCGCGTGTAAACAGATGTTGACCTCACTCCCGCACCTGCCCTAGCGTCTATGTAAGCAGATGTTTACTTATGGCTCCGGGCGAGCGAAAGATGCCCGGCGGCCCCCTCACCTTCTGGAGTCCCGAATGGACGCCCCCCAGCCCACGGCCCGCACCGGCGGTGTGGTCGCCACGCTGGCCCTCGCCGGCATCACTGCCGCGATCATGCAGACGCTGGTCACGCCGCTCATCGCGGAGCTGCCCCAGATCCTTCACACCTCCCCGTCGAACGCGGCATGGGTGATCACCGTCACCCTGCTGGCGGGGGCGATCTGCGTACCGATCTCCGGGCGCCTCGGCGACCTGATCGGCAAGCGCCGCATGCTTCTCGCGTGCTCCGTACCGCTCGTGGCCGGCTCACTGGTCTGCGCCCTCGCCTCCTCCGTAGTCCCCATGATCATCGGGCGCGGGCTGCAAGGCATGGGCATGGGCATGGTGCCCCTGGGCATCGCCCTGCTGCGCGACGTGGTCCCGGCGGAGAAGCTCAGCTCCTCCATCGCGCTGGTGAGCGCCTCCATGGGCATCGGGGGCGGGCTCGGCCTGCCGATCGCCGCGGCGGTCGCCCAGTACGCCAACTGGCGCGCGCTGTTCTGGGGCTCCACCGTCCTGGCCGCGCTGATCGCCGCGGCGATCTGGTTCCTCATCCCCGACATCCCGCCCGGCGCCAAGGGCCAGCGCTTCGACACCCTCGGCGCGGTCGGCCTCGGCGCGGGACTGATCTGCCTGCTGCTCGCCGTGTCGAAGGGCGCCAACTGGGGCTGGGGTTCGGCGACCACCCTCGGACTGTTCGCCGCCGCCGTCGTGATCCTGCTGGCCTGGGGCGCCTGGGAACTGCGCACACGGGAGCCGCTGATCGACCTGCGCACCACGGCCCGCCCCCGGGTGCTGCTCACCAATGTCGCCTCGATCTTCGTCGGCTTCGGGATGTACGCGAGCATGCTGGTCGTGCCTCAGCTGCTCCAGTTCCCGGAGGCCACCGGCTACGGCCTGGGCCAGTCGATGCTCGCCGCCGGCCTGTGGATGGCGCCCGGCGGCGTCATGATGATGATCGTCTCGCCGTTCGGCGGGAAGCTCACCGACGCCCGCGGCCCGAAGTTCACCCTGATCTGCGGTGTCCTGGTGCTGGCCGTCGGGTACGGCCTGTCACTGATGCTCATGGGCTCCGCGTGGGGCCTCATGCTGGCCCTCATGGTCATCAACAGCGGAGTGGGCCTCGCCTACGGTTCGATGCCCGCACTCATCATGAGCTCGGTGCCGCTCTCCGAGACCGCCGCCGCCAACGGGTTCAACACCCTCATGCGTTCGCTCGGCACCTCGGTCGGCGCCGCCGTGATGGGCGTGGTCCTTTCCCAGCTGACGGTCACCATGGGCGGTCACACCTTCACCTCCGAGAACGGCTTCCGCACGGGCCTGATCATCGGCTGCGGCATCGCACTGGTCGCCGCGGTCTTCGCGAGTGTCATCCCGGCCGCCCGCGCCGCGTCGAGCACCGACGGCGGGAACCGGGCCGCTACACCCGAGCAGGCCACGGCCGAAGTCTGATCCGGCTATCAGCCCCTCAGCGGCTTCCGCCGGCCCGCGCCGCAGGGCCGGCGGAAGCCGCCCGGTGCCACCCGGTACGCCGCCCAGTGAATCTCCGGGCGGTGTACCGGGCACGGGAGCAGGCCCCCGCCCGTCGTGCACACGGCCGTCGCCGTCAGCGCGGCGGCCGGCCTCCGGCGCGCCCCGGCGGCCGCGCGGCACCGAACACCGATGGTTCGTGTCCACCCCGGCCGGAGCGGACACGGGCCGTCTCCCACCGCCTCATCCGCCTGGCGCTCCCGAGATCGACGCTGACGGGCCCTCTCGTACGGGGCCGGCGCGGGCTGCTTCCCGCGAGCAGCTTCCATCGTTCCGGTCACGCCCGTGTCCCCGACCCCGCAGGGGCGGCCTCCGGGACCGTCCGCCCCGGGCTCAGCCGCGGATCGGAGAGGGAGCGGATGCACAACGCCGAACTCCGGAACCGTACGCCCGGCCTCGATCCCCGTAACGACAGGCTCCGGTCCCACACGACAAGCCCTGCTCGCACACACCAGTCCCAGGCTCCGGTCCTGCACGACTGGCCGTGCCCGGCAATGCGCCTTCCACTGTCCCCCGCCCGCGCCTCGTCGCCATGAAGGAACCCGGACGGTCCAAGCACCCCGTGCGCCCCGTGTACCCCGTCAGTCCCGTGTCATGGTTCCCGCACATTCATCGCGCGGTACGGGCCGCCGTTCAGAACGGCTCGTCCAAGCCCTCCGTGTCCTCGCCCTCCTCCTCCAGCACCTGCCGCACCACGCGCAAGGCCATGCCTTCCCCGTATCCCTTGCGCGCGAGCATGCCCGCGAGTCGGCGCAGCCGCTTGTCCCGGTCCAGGCCGCGAGTAGAGCGCAGCTTGCGCGCGACCAGCTCACGGGCCGTCTCCTCCTCCTGCTCGGAGTCGAGCTGCCCGACCGCCTCGTCGATGACGGCGGAGTCCACCCCCTTGGTACGCAGTTCACGGACGAGCGCGCGGCGCGCCAGCCCTCGTCCGTGATGCCGGGACTCCACCCAGGCGTCCGCGAAAGCGGCATCGTCGATCAACCCGACGTCCTCGAAGCGCGACAGCACTTCTTCGGCCGCCTCATCCGGGATCTCCCGCTTGCGCAAGGCATCCGCGAGTTGCTTTCGGGTGCGTGGGGTCCCGGTGAGCAGCCGCAGACAGATGTTGCGCGCCTGCTCGACCGGGTCTCGCGGCTCCCCCTTCTCGGCCCTCGACGAGGAAGGGGAGCCGCTGCTCCTGGAGCGGGAGCGGGCACGACGCCCCGCCCCCTCACCGAATCCGGCGTCCGAGCCGGTGCCACGGCCTGGACCGGCCTCCGGCTCGTACCCGCCTTCGGACTCGGTCGTGTGTCTCGTGACGGCGAATTCGGGACCGGTACCGGCGCCATGGCCATGGGCGCTGACCGGCCATTCCGTACGACGCGTCACGGTCTAGCTCTTGGCCGCAGCCTTGGCCGGCTTGGTCTTGCCGGCCGGAGCGGGCACCGACTTCGCGCTGTCGGCCGGAGCCGCAGCACCGCCCGCCGCATCCGCACCGGCTTCGCCGGCATCGGCATCCGGCCTGACGCCGACCCCGAGCTTCTCAAGGATCTTCTTCTCGATCTCGTTGGCGAGATCGGGGTTGTCCTTGAGGAAGTTGCGGGCGTTCTCCTTGCCCTGGCCGAGCTGGTCGCCCTCGTACGTGTACCAGGCGCCCGCCTTGCGGACGAAGCCGTGCTCCACACCCATGTCGATCAGGCCACCCTCGCGGCTGATGCCCTGGCCGTAGAGGATGTCGAACTCGGCCTGCTTGAAGGGCGGCGCGACCTTGTTCTTCACGACCTTGACACGGGTGCGGTTGCCGACGGCGTCGGTGCCGTCCTTCAGCGTCTCGATCCGTCGGATGTCGAGGCGCACCGAGGCGTAGAACTTGAGCGCCCGGCCACCGGTCGTGGTCTCGGGCGAGCCGAACATCACACCGATCTTCTCGCGGAGCTGGTTGATGAAGATCGCGGTGGTCTTGGACTGGTTGAGCGCGCTGGTGATCTTGCGGAGCGCCTGGCTCATCAGGCGGGCCTGCAGACCCACGTGCGAATCGCCCATCTCGCCCTCGATCTCCGCACGCGGCACGAGCGCCGCGACGGAGTCGATGACGATCAGATCGAGGGCGCCGGAACGAACCAGCATGTCCACGATTTCGAGAGCCTGCTCACCGTTGTCCGGCTGGGACAGGATGAGGCTGTCGATGTCGACGCCGAGCTTCTTCGCGTACTCGGGGTCGAGGGCGTGCTCCGCGTCGATGAAGGCCACCGAGCCGCCGAGCTTCTGCGCGTTCGCCACCGCGTGCAGCGTCAGCGTCGTCTTACCGGAGGACTCCGGTCCGTACACCTCCACCACACGGCCGCGCGGCAGACCGCCGACGCCGAGGGCCACATCGAGGGCGGTCGACCCGGTGGGGATCACCTCGATCGGCTCGTTCGGCCGCTCACCGAGGCGCATCACCGCGCCCTTGCCGAATTGCCGTTCAATCTGTGCGAGTGCGGCGTCCAGCGCCTTCTCGCGGTCGGTTCCTGCCATGGGTTCCACCCGATTTGCTTGAGTCGATCGCTTCACGTCAAAGACGCTAACCCCTGCCACTGACAATGGGCCTCGACGTCCTCCCGGCCTGTGGACAACTCCACGGTCGGGCCCGGGAAAACCCGGCCGGAATCCCATAAGAATGGATGTTCGATTTTAGTGTCAAGCGCACCGCGCCGGACCGAACCGCCCCTCAAGTGTCGCTGTCCTGCGCCACCGAGGTCTTTGCCGTCGAAGGCTGATGATCGTGAGTTCGTGCCGTCGAAAGTTGAGCGGCACGGAGTGCTGGGCGTCACCAACGGTGGATCACCGTCCGGCTACCGTTGCTCCGCATGACCCGTACCGAGATCGAGATCACAGCGGAGCTGGTCCGGGACCTGCTGCGTGACCAGCACCCTGACCTGGCCGATCACCCCGTGAAGCTCGGCGCGCGTGGTTGGGACAACCAGCTGTGGCGGCTCGGCGACGACCTCGCCGTCCGGTTGCCCTGGGCGACGCTGTCCGCGGACGCGCTCCTACGCAAGGAGTATGCCTGGCTGCCCTCCCTCGCCCCGCAGCTTCCTCTGCCGGTCCCCGTCCCGCAGCGCCTCGGCGAGCCCTCCGAGCGGTTCCCGCGACCCTGGATCGTCACCACGTGGGTGCCGGGCGAGCCCGCCGACCGCGCCCCCGCCACGCGCGCCGCGGAGGCGGCCGACACCCTGGCCGCTTTTCTGACGGCTCTTCACCGACCTGCTCCCACCGGGGCGCCCGCAGGTCGTGATCGCGGGGGGTCGCCGGCCGACCATGCCGAGGGGTTCGCCGCGATGCTGGCCTCGGCCACCGAGCTGGGGCTGATCCCCGACCCGGACACCGTCCGCGCGGTCTGGGAGGACGCCGCCGCCGCGCCCGACTGGGCGGGCCCAGCTCTGTGGCTCCATGGCGACCTGCATCCGGCCAACGTTCTCACCGCGGACGGCACCTTCTGCGGCGTGATCGACTTCGGCGACCTCTTCGCAGGCGATCCGGCCTGCGACCTCGCCGCCCCTTGGGTACTGCTGCCGGACGGCGCCGCCGACCGCTTCTATGAGGCCTACCAGCCGACCCCGGACGCCGCGACCTTGCGTCGCGCCCGCGGTTGGGCGGTCCTGCGCGCCCTCGCCTGCATACTCATCGCAGACGCCGGCGTCCACGGCCGCCCCGGAGGCAAGCCCACCTGGGGCCCACCCGCCCACGCCACGCTGCAACGCCTCATCGCAACGGCAGAACGCTGATCGATCGACGCCACGTGCCTGCCTTGACGATCAGGGCTGACCAAGGGTCGCCGGCCGCGACGACGAGAAGTCGCTGAAGCGGCCCCGCCCACCGAGGCGGTCAGGCACGCTCCGGTTCCTCCGGTGTCCCGGCCCTGCCCGGTCCGCCCCGGGCCTCATCGCTCTCGGCGGCCCCCAGGGAACGGCGCAGCCGTGCGAGCACCGTCCCGCCACGCTGCTGGTGGCGGCCGTGCACCCGCGGGTCGTCCGTCACGTCGTACCGCTTCACGTAGGCACCGAGGAACGCCTGGAGCGTGGCGACGGCCGGAATCGCGATCAGCGCGCCCACAGCGCCCATCAACGCCGTGCCCGCGATGACCGATCCGAAGGCGACCGCCGGATGGATGTCGACGGTCTTGGCGGTGAGCTTGGGCTGCAGCGCGTAGTTCTCGAACTGCTGGTAGACCACGACGAAGCCGAGCACCCACACGGCGTACCAGGGGTCGACGGTGAACGCGATCAGCATCGGCAGGGCGCCTGCGAGATACGTACCGATCGTGGGGATGAACTGGGAGACCAGTCCGACCCAGATGGCGAGCGCGGGTGCGTACGGAACGCCGAGGATCACCAGCAGGATGTAGTGCGCGATCCCGGAGATGAGTGCCATCAGGCTGCGCGAGTAGAGATAGCCACCGGTCTTGTCGACCGCGATCTCCCAGGCCCGCAGGACCTCGGCCTGCCGGGCGGGCGGCAGTACGGAGCACAGGGCACGCCGCAGCCTGGGGCCGTCGGCGGCGAAGTAGAACGAGAACAGGAAGATCGTCAGAAGACGGAACAACCCTCCGAGCACGGTGGTGGAGATGTCGAGCACCCCGGTCGCGCTGTTCTGGACGTACTTCTGCAGCCAGTCCGAGTGCAGCAGGCTGTCCTGGACCTCGACCCGGGAGAGCTCGGTGTGGAAGTTCTGGTTGACCCAGTTGATCACCGAGTCCAGATACTTCGGGAACTCCTCGACCATGTCGACTATCTGGCCCGCGAGCATGGAACCGAGCAGTACGACAAAACCGGCACAGGCTGTCATTACGACAAGAAAGACCAGGAAGGTGGCCATGCCGCGGCGCAAGCCGCGCGCCGCCATCCGGCTCACCGCGGGCTCGATGGCGAGCGCCAGGAAGAACGCGATCAGCACGTTGATCAGCAGCCCGATGAGCTGGTCGAACGCCCAGCTGCCGAGCTGGAAACAGGCATAGAGCGTCAGGGCGAGCACCATGGCACGCGGAAGCCATGCGGGCATACGGGTCGGCCCATTGCCGGACGGCGCGACCGGCGAGGCGGACGGGGCGGGCTGGGTGAAAGTCGTCTGGGTCTGGGCTGTCTCGTCTGTCGGTGACACGGCTCCAGTCTCGCCTACGGCAGTGACAAGCAGCGGCCCACCCCGGACAACAGCACAGGTCCGGCTGCTGACGAGCCGGAAATCAGCCCTTGTCGGCGGGTGCGACCGGACCGGCCGGGGTCGACGTTCGTCGGCGGGTGCGACCGGACCGGCAGGGGTCGGCGTTCGTCGGCGGGAACGATGGGACCGGCCGGGATCAGCGCTTGTCGGAGGGAATGTCGACCGCCGCACAGACACCGCGCCAGACATCCTTGGCGTCCCAGCCCGCGGCCAGCGCCTGGTGCACCGTCCGTCCGCCCAGCTCGGCCATCACATGATCGCGCGCGAAGGAATCGGCGTAACCCGCTCCGAAGTGGTCCGCCATCCGTTCCCAGAAAATCGTCAACCGCATGACCTCAGTATCCCGCTCCTGAGAGTGCAGCCGGGCCGCTACGTCTCGCCGAGAGCGCTTACCGCCCTACGGTCGGTCCATGGCTGGAACCGGAACAAGTCCCCTCAACCGTGCCGAGCAGTTCATTTGGCTCACGGCCCGTGTCCTAGAACAGCGGCGGTTCGCCCATCACTTCCTGGAAGGAAGTGCGGATGCCGTGGAAACGGCGCTCGCCGCCTATCTGAACGAGGACGGCGGGTACGGGCACGCGCTCGAACCCGATCTGCGCGGCCCCGTCAGTCAGCCGCTGCACATCGCGCACGCGCTCAACGTCCTCGATTCCATCGGCCGCTGCGGCGGGATCCGGGTGGAGCAGATCTGCCGCTTCCTGACCGAGGTGTCCACCAAGGAGGGGGCGCTGCCTGCTCTCCTGCCCTCGCAGCGCGGCTATCCGGCCGCGCCGTTCATCCCGATCCTCGACGACCCGCCCGCGGAACTGCTGGCCACCGGCCCTGTCGTCGGGCTTCTGCACCGCAACGCGGTGTGGCATGCCTGGCTGTTCCGGGCCACCGATTTCTGCTGGGCCGCGATCGACGCCCTGGACCGGTCGCATCCATATGAGATCGAGGCGGCGATCGCCTTTCTGGACGGCGCTCCGGACCGGGCCCGTGCGGAGGCTGCGGCCGACCGGCTCGGCCGGCTGGTGCGGGACCAGCGGCTCGCCGTGCTCGATCCGCAGCGGCGCGCGGAGTACCCGGTGGCGGCCGGATACGCACCGGCCGAGCAGCACTTCCCGTACGACTACGCCCGTACACCCGACTCGCTCGCCCGCCGCTGGTTCACGGACGAGGAGTTGGAGCGCTCGCTCGACCATCTCGCGGCCGAGCAGCAGGCGGACGGCGGCTGGCCGGTGAACTGGCGGCAGTGGGCGCCGGGAACGGCTCTGGAGGGACGCCCCATCGTGACGCTCAAGGCGCTCATGACACTGCGGGCTCATGGACGCAGTCTCGGCTGAGACGGGGAGCGGCGAATCGAGAAGCGCGAGCCCGACCGCGGTGTCTAACCGAGGGCGCGTATCCCCGCGGTGACGACCACGGCGGCCCCCACCACCACGAGGAAGGGCGCGCGAAGGACGAGTGCGAGCGCTGCCGCGGCAAGCCCCGCGCCCCTGGCGTCGAGCATCAGGTGCTGGCCGGCTCCGAACGTCTGCTGCGCGGTGAGGGCGGCCAGCAGTGCCACGGGCAGGAGCGCGGCGAGCCGCTGTACGAGCGGACGTTCCAGGACACCGGCGGGCACCAGGAGTCCGAGCAGTTTGGCGAGGTAGCAGCCGACGGCGGTCAGCGCGATGGCGATCCAGACGTTCATCGGTTCTCCTCCGCCGTGGTCGTGTCCGCAGTTGTCGTCTTCATCGTGGATGAGTCCGCCGTCGCCGAGTCCGCCGTGTTCGTCCGCGTCGTGGCCCGGCTCCCGTTCGTTCCGTTCCGGCGCCCGCCCAGGAAGAGGACGGCGGGTGCGGCGAGTGCGGACAGCAGGACGGGGACACCTGCGGGCAGTACGGGCAGCAGTCCGAGCGCGAGCAGGACCGCGACGGCGGCGGTGATGCGCTCCGTCGTGCTCTTGAGCATCGGCGCGAGCAGAGCGAGGAAGACCGCGGGCGACGCCGCGTCCAGCCCCCAGGCGTCGGTGTCGCCGAGCGTCTTGGCACCGAGGGCCCCCAGCAGCGTCGTCAGGTTCCACAAGGCGTAGAGGGTGAGTCCGGTGACGGCGAAACCGATCCGTGCGGCCCGCCGGGTGGGCTGCGGCAGGGTCACGGCAGTGGTCTCGTCGATGACCCACTGAGCGGCAAAGGGACGGAGCGTGCGCGGAAGCGCGAGAAGCTGCGACAGCCGCAGGCCGTAGAACGAGTTGCGTACGCCGAGGAAGAAGGCCCCGGCCGCCGCGGTGTACGGATTGCCGCCCGCGGCGAGAGCGCCCACGAGGGCGAACTGCGAGGCGCCGGTGAAGACGGCGAGGCTGAGCGCACAGGTCTGCAGCAGGCTCAGTCCGGAGCCTGCCGAGGTCACGCCGAACGCGAAACCGGAGAGTCCGACGGCTATGCCGACCCCGAGTGCGTCGCGCACCACGGCCGCGTCCGGCTTCGTCGCGGCCACGTCCGGCTGCGCCCCGGGGAGGGCCGGGCTCCCGTGGGGCAGGCCGACTGCTCTGCCGACGCCCTCTGGAAATGTTGTCTGTTCTGCCACGCCCGGAACGTTACGGGGGCAGATCCGGACCGGTCTTGTACGTTCTTGCACGTTCGCGCTGGTTCTACGTCCTTGCACGTTCGCGCTGGTTCGTTCTCGCACGTTCGCGCTGGTACGCGCCGGGTGGCACCCCCACGATCCGGGTGAAATGACGATTGAGATGCGGCTGATCGGTGAAGCCGACCTCGGCGGCCGCCTCCGCGGGCGCCCTTCCCTCGTCGAGCATCCGGCGTGCGGCCCGCACACGGGCATCGGTCAGCCAAGCGTGCGGGGGCATCCCGTACTGCTTCTTGAAGGCTCTCAGCAGCGCGAACGGGCTGGTGCCGAGTTCCGCGGCCAGCGCGGCCAGCGTGGGCGGCCGCGCCATCCGGTGCTCCAGCAGCGCGCGGGCCCGCGCGGCGTCGCGGGCACCGGCCGAGCGGGGCGCGCGGGCGGGCAGCGCGCCGCCGTGCCGGCTGAGCAGCCGCGCGACCATGACCCGCAGCACGGTGTCGGCGGCCAGCGCGTTGCCCTCCTCCGCGGCCCGGTGGACCTCGCCGATCAGCCGGGCCGCGTACGCGTCCACGACGCTGGTCTCGGCGAAACCGACCGTGCCGCGCAGGCTCGTCGTATCGGCCGCGATGTCGTTGATCACCCGCGCGGACGGGTACAGCGTGGCGTACACCCAGCCCTCGGGAACACCCGCGCGGGCGGTGTGCGGCACCTCCGGATTGATCATGACGACGACTCCGGGGCCCGCGTGGACGGTGCCGCCCGGCAGCCCGACGTCCTCCACCCCGCGCGTGATGGTGCCGAGGACATAACCCTCGTGGCTGTGGCGCGGGAAGGTGTGGCGCACGTACCGGGCACGCAGCAGATCGAGGCCGGGCAGCTCCGCGTGCTGCCAGTACCTCGCCCACTCCCCCGATCCCGGCTCCGGTCCGGCTCCCATGGGCGAATTCTCGCAGGCCCCGGACACGGTCGACGGTGGCCGTCACGGCCGTTGTCAGTGGCGGGGTGCACGATGGGGGACATGGCCGGCTCTGCGCTCGATTCGTTCTCCCCCGCGACCCGCGGCTGGTTCGCGGGTGCCTTCAGCGCGCCCACCGCCGCGCAGGAAGGCGCCTGGCGCGCGATCGGCGAGGGCTCGGACGTGCTGGTCGTCGCGCCCACCGGCTCCGGCAAGACCCTGGCCGCGTTTCTCGCCGCGCTGGACGGGCTGGCGTCCGTCCCGCCGCCCGCCGAGGCGAAGAAGCGCTGCCGTGTGCTGTACGTGTCGCCGCTCAAGGCCCTCGCGGTCGATGTCGAGCGCAATCTCCGCTCACCGCTGACCGGCATCCGCCAGGAGTCGATGCGGCTGGGGCTGCCCGAGCCCGAGGTTCGCGTGGGAATCCGCTCCGGCGACACACCCGCCGCCGAGCGTCGTTCGATGGCGACCCGGCCGCCGGACATCCTGATCACCACGCCCGAATCGCTGTTCCTGATGCTGACCTCCTCGGCCCGGGAGGCGCTGTCCGGCATCGAGACGGTGATCCTCGACGAGGTGCATGCCGTGGCGGGGACGAAGCGGGGCGCGCACCTCGCCGTATCGCTGGAGCGTCTCGACGAACTGCTTCCGCGGCCCGCCCGTCGGATCGGGCTGTCGGCGACGGTGCGTCCGGTCGACGAGGTCGCGCGATTCCTCTCACCGCAGCGGAAGGTGGAGATCGTCCAGCCACCGTCCACCAAGCGGTTCGACCTGTCGGTGGTCGTGCCGGTCGAGGATCTGGGCGAACTCGGCGGCTCGCCCACCACCGACACCGACCAGGCGGGCCAGGCGGACAAGCCGTCGATCTGGCCCCATGTCGAGGAACGCATCGTCGACCTCGTTCAGGAGCATCGCTCCACGATCGTCTTCGCCAATTCCCGCCGCCTCGCGGAGCGGCTGTGCAACCGGCTCAACGAGATCGCGTACGAGCGGCTCACCGGTGAGACGATCGCCGAGGCCCACTCCCCCGCCGAGATCATGGCCGAGTCCGGCGCGGCGAAGGGCGCTCCCGCGCTGCTCGCCCGCGCCCACCACGGCTCGGTCTCCAAGGAACAGCGCGCCCAGGTCGAGGAGGACCTCAAGGCGGGGCGGCTGCCAGCCGTGGTCGCCACCTCCAGTCTGGAGCTGGGCATCGACATGGGAGCGGTCGATCTGGTGATCCAGGTGGAGTCGCCGCCGTCGGTGGCCTCCGGTCTGCAACGGGTCGGCCGGGCCGGGCATCAGGTCGGTGCGGTCTCCACCGGCGTGGTCTTCCCGAAGTACCGGGGCGATCTGGTGCAGGCGGCCGTGGTCACCGAGCGGATGCGCGAGGGCTCCATCGAGGCACTCCGTATCCCGTCCAACCCGCTGGACGTGCTGGCCCAGCAGCTCGTCGCCATGGTCGCCCTGGACAGCTGGCAGGTGGACGAACTGCTGGCCTTGACGCGTCGTGCCGCCCCCTTCGCGTCCCTGCCCGAGTCGGCGTTCACCGCCGTGCTGGACATGCTCGCCGGCCGCTATCCGTCCGACGCCTTCGCCGAACTGCGCCCGCGTGTGGTCTGGGACCGGGTGGCCGGTACGGTCACGGGCCGTCCCGGTGCCCAGCGGCTCGCCGTCACCTCCGGGGGGACCATCCCCGACCGTGGGCTCTTCGGGGTCTTTCTCGCCGGTGCCGACCCCAAGAAGGGCGGTGGCCGGGTCGGTGAGCTGGACGAGGAGATGGTGTACGAGTCCAGAGTCGGCGACGTCTTCACGCTGGGCACCACGTCCTGGCGGATCGAGGACATCACCCGCGACCGGGTCCTGGTGTCTCCCGCCCCCGGCGTTCCGGGCCGGCTGCCGTTCTGGAAGGGCGACCAGCTGGGCCGTCCGCTGGAGCTGGGACGTGCGCTGGGTGCGTTCCTCCGGGAAATCGGCGGGATGTCTCCGGAGGATGCCCGGCAGCGCCTGCTCGCCGCCGGTCTCGACGCCTGGGCCGCCGACAACACCTTGTCCTACATCGACGAACAGCGCCGCGCCTGTGGTCATGTGCCGGACGACCGGACCATCCTCGTCGAGCGTTTCCGTGACGAGCTGGGTGACTGGCGGGTCGTCGTGCACTCCCCGTTCGGCGCGCAGGTGCACGCCCCCTGGGCGCTGGCGCTGAACGCCCGCCTCGCCGAGCGGTACGGCATGGATGCCCAGGTGATGCATGCCGACGACGGCATAGTGCTGCGACTGCCCGACGCGGACCTGATGGGCCTGGACCTCCTGGACTTCGATCCGGTGCGGGACCCGGTCCGGCATCCGGTACCGCTGCCGGGCCCTTCGTACGACAGCGAGCAGCCGCCTGTCGGCGCCGGGGACGTGACCTTCGACCAGGGTGAGATCGGTCAGATCGTCACCGACCAGGTAGGCGGATCAGCGTTGTTCGCCTCACGGTTTCGCGAGTGCGCGGCGCGAGCCCTGTTGCTGCCGCGACGCAGCCCCGGCAAGCGCACCCCGCTCTGGCAACAGCGGCAGCGCGCCGCGCAACTGCTCCAAGTCGCTTCCGAGTTCGGCTCGTTCCCGATCGTCCTGGAAGCGGTCCGCGAATGCCTCCAGGACGTCTTCGACGTCCCCGGGCTCACGGAACTCATGGGTGACCTCGAAGCCCGTCGGGTCCGGCTGGTCGAGGTGACCACCCCGGAGCCCTCGCCCTTCGCCCGCTCGCTCCTGTTCGGCTATGTCGCCCAGTTCCTGTACGAGGGCGACTCGCCCCTCGCCGAACGGCGGGCCGCCGCGCTCTCCCTCGACTCCCACCTCCTGGCCGAACTCCTCGGCCAGGCCGAGCTGCGCGAGCTGCTGGACGCCGATGTCCTGACCGAGCTGGAGCAGGAGCTCCAGTGGCTGACCGAGGACCGCCGGGTCAAGGACGTCGAGGGGGTGGCCGATCTCCTCCGCGTTCTCGGCCCGCTCACCGAAGCGGAGTTGGTCGAGCGCGGCGCCCGGCCACCATGGGCTCCGGAGCTCTCCGCCGCCCGCCGGGCCATCCGGGTCCGGATCGGCGGAGCGGACCACTGGGCCGCGATCGAGGACGCGGGACGGCTGCGCGACGCGCTGGGCACCGCCCTCCCGGTCGGCGTGCCCGAGGCCTTCACCGAACCGGTGAAGGACCCCCTCGGTGATCTCCTCGCCCGGTACGCCCGTACGCACGGACCGTTCACCTCCACCGAGGCCGCCGCACGTTTCGGCCTCGGCACGGCTGTCACGGACGGCGCACTGCAGCGCCTCGCCGCGACCGGCAGGATCGTGCAGGGCGAGTTCCACCCCGCCGGCATCGGTCAGGAGTGGTGCGACGCGACCGTGCTGCGCCGGCTGCGCCGCCGCTCGCTCGCCGCGCTCCGCCACGAGCTGGAGCCGGTCCCGCCGACCGCCCTCGCCGGATTCCTTCCGCAGTGGCAGCACCTCGGCAACAACAGCCTGCGCGGAATCGACGGACTGGCCCGCGCCATCGAGCAGTTGCAGGGCGCGCCCGTCCCCGCGTCGGCTCTGGAGAAGCTGATCCTGCCGAGCCGGGTCGCGGGCTACACCCCCGCGCTGCTGGACGAGCTGACCACCACCGGAGAGGTCGTCTGGGCCGGGGCGGGTGCCCTTCCCGGAAAGGACGGCTGGCTCTCCCTCTACCTTGCCGACAGCGCACCTCTGCTCCTCCCACCGCCGCACCCGCTCGAACTCAGCGCGTTGCACGCATCCGTCCTGACCGCCCTGAGCGGTGGCTACGGACTGTTCTTCCGGCAGATCTCCGATCAGGTCCGCGCCACCACGCACCCGGACTGCACCGATCCGCAACTGGCGGACGCCGTATGGGACCTGGCCTGGTCGGGCCGGCTCACCAATGACACACTCGCCCCGCTGCGTTCGCTCCTCGGCTCCGGTCGCACGGCGGGGTCGACCGCCCACCGCGCCAGACGGAACGTGCCGCGCGGGCGTTACGGCTCGCTCACCGCCGCCGCCCGGCCCGCGTCCCGCACCGGCCCTCCGACCGTCTCGGGCCGCTGGTCCCTGCTCCCCGCCGTCGAACCCGACCCCACGCACCGTGCGCACGCCCTGGCCCGCACCCTCCTCGACCGTCACGGGGTGGTGACCCGCGGTGCGGTCCAGGCCGAGGGTGTCGAGGGCGGCTTCTCCGCCACGTACCGCGTCCTCTCCGCCTTCGAGGACAACGGGCAGGCCCGGCGCGGCTACGTCGTCGAGGGCCTGGGAGCGGCCCAGTTCGCGATGGACGGGGCGGTCGACCGGCTGCGTGCCATTTCCACCGCACACGACCGTACGGAACCGGGCGCCGCCCCCCACGCCTTGGTTCTCGCCGCGGCGGACCCGGCCAATGCCTACGGCGCGGCGCTGCCCTGGCCCGAGCCGCCGGACGGCGCCGGGCACAAGCCGGGCCGCAAGGCCGGCGCCCTGGTGGTGCTGGTGGACGGCGAGCTGACGATGTACATGGAGCGCGGCGGCAAGACGCTGCTGGCCTGGCCCACCGATCCGGAGGATCCGACGCTTCTCGCGGCAGCCGCGGCGCTGGCGGCAGCCGCCCGAGCGGGGGCGCTCGGCACGGTCACGGTGGAGCGCACCAACGGCGCCTCGTCCCTGACCTCTCACCTCGGCCGCACATTGGAGGCGGCCGGCTTCCTGGCCACGCCGAGAGGACTCCGCCTGCGCGCCTGAACCGCCGCACACCTCGCGCCCCCAGCGCTCCGTTCACCTCGCGCCCCGCCGTCCCGCACCCCGCATCATGGAGGCATGCCCGAAGGAGACACCGTCCTGCAGACCGCCGGACGTCTGCGCACCGCGCTGGCCGGCCGGATCCTCACCCGCTCCGACCTGCGCGTCCCCCGGTTCGCCACCGCAGACCTCACCGGCCGGACGGTTCTGGACGTCGCTTCGCGCGGAAAACATCTCCTCACCCGTGTCGAGGGCGGTCTCACCCTCCACAGCCATCTGCGGATGGACGGCGCCTGGCGGGTCTACGCCCCTGGTGAGCGCTGGCGCGGCGGCCCCGCCCACCAGATCCGCGCCGTCCTCGCCAACACGGACCACACGGCCGTCGGCTACCGGCTGCCCGTACTCGAACTCCTTCGCACCCGCGACGAGGATCAGGCGGTCGGGCATCTCGGCCCCGATCTGCTGGGCCCCGACTGGAACCCCGACACCGCTCTGCGCAATCTGCTCAGCGACCCCGCCCGCCCCCTCGGTGAGGCCCTCCTGGACCAGCGCAATCTGGCCGGAATCGGAAACGTCTACAAGGCCGAGCTCTGCTTCCTCGCCCGTGTCACCCCCTGGCTCCCCGTCGGCGACCTGGTCGCCCCCACCGCCGCCCGCCTCGTCACCACGGCCAAACAGCTCCTCGAAGCCAACCGTGACCGCCCCATGCGCACGACCACCGGTGCCGTACCCCGCGGACACGGCCCGCACGAACGGCTCTGGGTCTACGGCAGGGCCGGCCGGCCTTGTCTGCGCTGCGGCACACCCATCCGCACGGCGGACCAGGACTCCCGACCCGCCTACTGGTGTCCACGCTGCCAATCGGGCCCCACACACTAGTTGACGATCCGTCAGATCCAGTCGTACCGTCCCGGTCATGTCCCTCACCGCGTACGACCTCACGGGCCGCTCCGCGTTCATCACCGGCGCGGCCGGCGGCATCGGCCGCGCCGGAGCCGTCCTGCTCGCGGCAGCGGGCGCCACCGTGCACTGCGCGGACCGCGACGAGAAGGGCCTGCTGGAAACCCGGGACCTGATCGCCGAAGCGGGTGGCACATCCCACGTACACGCCCTCGACGTCACCGACCGCAGTCGGATCAGGGCCGCCGTCGCCGCCGCGGGCGACCTCGACATACTGGCTGCCGTCGCCGGGATCATGCACACAAGCAGCGTCCTGGAGACCGCGGACGAGGACCTCGACCGGGTCCTCTCCGTCAATTTCAAGGGTGTTCTGTACGCCTGCCAGGAAGTGGCGCGCGGCATGATCGCGCGCGGCGCGCCCGGCTCGCTGATCACCATGGCCTCGGGGGCGGTCGACGCCGCGAGCCCGGGACTGCTCTGCTACAGCGCGGCCAAAGCGGCGGTCGTCCAGCTGACGAAGACCCTGGCGACCGAGCTGGGACCTCATTCGATCCGCGTCAACGCCGTCGCCCCGGGCTGGATCCGTACACCCATGACCGCCCGCCACGACGCGGACCTGCAACACCGGGCGGAGACCACGATGGCGCGGATGTCCCCGCTCGGCCGGGTCGGCGAAGCCGAGGACGTCGCCCACACCCTGCTGTATCTCGCCTCCGACGCGTCGGCCTTCATGACCGGCCAGATCCTCCGCCCGAACGGCGGCGTAGCCATGCCCTGGTAGTCCGCCGAACCCGGTCGGCGCCCCGTATCGCGGCGCCGGACCACCGACCCGCGTACCGCGTCCCGGCAGCGGAGCACCAACGCGCGCACCGTACCGGGACACCGGACCACCGCCCCGTGTCCGCATCCGCCCCGCCGGTCCCCGCGGACCCGGCGGTCGCGGCCGCATGCACGGGCAGAAGGCTCAACCCCCATCCGCCCGCCGCCACCGCACCCTCGACAAGCCCCGCGTGGGCCGGTTCCAGCACGAGCCGCAGCACGGCCCACCACCACGCCCCGCCGAGAACGAGCGCCGGTACCCACCGCCGTACCATGGCTGCCTCCTCCGGCCGAACCTAGTCCGGTCCGCTCGCGCGGCGGGAGGGCGCACCGGTGCACCACCGGCGCGCAGCACGCAGCCGTATACCGTTGTGCGCTCTCGCCTGGAACTCCCCGAGCGTGCTGTGCCCTGCCTCTGCCGGAGACTCCCCGGCGGGGGCCCGATGCGCAACCGCTGTGCGATCCCGCCGATCGACGCCCTTCTCTCCGCAGTCTCACCCGGTAGTGCCCATACCGCATCCAGAGCGAACGACGCCCCGGAAGCGCTGAGCCCCACGCCTCGGACGGGGCCCGGCAAGCATGCTCCGCGTGCCGGTGGGAAAGCACGTCCCGCTCCGAACGGTTCAGGCGCTCACCGCCCGGATGATCCCGGCTCCAGGCGTGCCTACGTGGACACGGCGAAGGCCCTGACAGGTGCCCTCGGGGTGGTGATCGGCCGCGTGCGGGAGCGGATCGAGGAGATCGGTGAGCCGATCCGGTCAGCCAGGAACGCACTGACACACTCCACCGTCCGCTGCCTGAGGACTGTCCCGTAACCCATCGACCGGGGCCTGTGCACGCCCGGGATCGCCCGGACATGCGTAAGCCCCGGCCTACCCCAGAGGGGCCGACCGGGGCTCCGATTCACACCGGACCGCGCGGGTCAGGCGGCGACGACATCCACCGCTTCCGCGGGCGCCTTGATGGTCACCCGTCCCGTCGGCACACCTGCGACCGACGTCACGGAGACGGAATTGAGCATGGGACGTACCGGCACAGGCACCTGATCGCCGGCTGCTGCCGACTCGGCCAGTTCGGCCAGCGACAGCTCATCGCTCACTTCACGCATGAGCTCGGACATCCGTACGTCAAGCGCGTCGCAAATAGCGGAGAGCAGTTCGGAGGATGCCTCCTTCTGCCCCCGCTCCACCTCGGAGAGATAGCCGAGCGAGACTCGGGCGGACGAGGAGACTTCGCGCAGAGTACGGCCTTGGCGCTGGCGCTGCCGACGCAGCACGTCACCAAGCAGGCGACGGAGCAGAATCATCGGTGGCTCCCTCCTCGGACCGCGTAGCCGCATCCTTCACGCCCCACCGTACCGCCTTGCGCCGCGGCCGTGCGGGGAGCGATGTCGTGTTCACTCAGGGCTGCAAACATCAATTCCCCCCGTTCTGTTCCGTATCCTGTGCGCTTGCATTCTTGCCGAGTTCGGCGCAGAGCAATGCGAGCACGCCCCGTACGCTCTCTCTACGGATGTCCGCACGCCCGCCGTTCAATCGCAGCGCGGCCACATGCTCCGCGCCGTCCGGCCCGGCCACCGCAACATAGACCGTGCCGACGGGCTTGCCGTCCTGTGACTCGGGGCCCGCGACCCCGGTGGTGGCTATACCCCAGTCTGTACCGAGAACCCGGCGCACGCCTGCCGCCATCTGTCGCGCCACCTCCGGGTCGACTGCGCCGCGTTCCGCCAGGAGGCCACCGTCCACACCCAGCAATTCCCTCTTCAGGGGCGTTGCGTACGCCGTCACGGACCCGCGGAAGGAGCGGGAGGCACCCGGTACGGACGTCAGCTCCGCCGCGACCAGACCGCCGGTCAGCGACTCGGCGACGGCAAGGGTCTCACCGCGTTCCTCCAGCAGCTCCAGCACCCGGGCCGCGGCAGTCACCGCTCGGTCTCCGCCGCACCACGGCCACCGGAGGCCCCGGAGACCGGGCCGGCCACCTCGGACGCCCCGGCTCCCCCGGAACCGGCAGCTCCCTCGGACGCCCCGGAGGTGGCCTTCGCTCCAGCAGCCTTCTCGGCCGCGAGCCCCTTGCGCCGCAGTACGACGGCCTGGCGCACATAGTCGAGCCCGGTGACGACCGTCAGCACGACAGCCACCGCCATCACCCAGAAGCGAAGGGTGGCAAGTGGACCGGTCAGCGCCAGGACGTACATCCCGACAGCCGTCCCCTGCGCCAGAGTCTTCATCTTTCCGCCACGACTGGCCGGAATCACCGCATGCCGTATCACCCAGAACCGCATCAAAGTGATGCCGATCTCGCGGAAGAGGATCACACCCGTGACCCACCAGGGCAGATCACCGAGGTACGACAGGCAGATCAGCGCCGCGCCCATGATCGCCTTGTCCGCGATCGGGTCGGCGATCTTTCCGAAGTCGGTGACCAGGTTGTACGTGCGCGCGAGATGACCGTCGAACAGGTCGGTGATCATGGCGACGGCGAACGCCGCCCAGGCGAACGACCGCCAGACCGGGTCGTAACCGCCGTTGTGCAGCAGCAGCATCACGAAGCCCGGCACCAGCGCCAGACGCAGCATGGTGAGCAGATTGGCGATGTTCCACAGGCCGGCCTGGTTGACGGCCGCACTGCCCAGCTTGCCGCCGCGGACCGGCTTCGCGCCGGAGCCGCCTGCCGCGGATGCCGGGACTCCCGTCATCTGGCCGCCTCCACGAGCTCGGAACACTCGGCCACCAGGTCCACTCCCTCGGTGCCCACCACCTTTGCCTCGACCATACGGCCGGGCGCGAGGCCCTCGCGTGTGGTGAAGAGGACCTGGCCGTCCGTCTCGGGGGCCTGGTGCGCCGCGCGCCCCACCGCGCGTGGCTCGTCCTCGGTGGGATCGACGGACTCGACCAGCACCTGCAGGGTCTCCCCGAGGCGCTCCTCCGCACGCTGCGAGGTCAGTTCCTCGGCCAGCTGCGAAATGTGCGCGAGCCGCTCCGCGATGACGTCGGCGTCCAGCTTGTTCTCGTAGCCGACCGCCTCGGTGCCCTCCTCGTCGGAGTAACCGAAGACGCCGATGGCGTCGAGCCGGGCACCGGTGAGGAAGCGTTCCAGCTCCGCCAGGTCCTCCTCGGTCTCGCCGGGGAAGCCCACGATGAAGTTGGAGCGCGCACCGGCCTGCGGCGCCTTGCCGCGGATGGTGTCCAGAAGCTCCAGGAAGCGGTCGGTGTCACCGAAGCGCCGCATCGCCCGCAGCACGGTGGGAGCCGAGTGCTGGAAGGACAGGTCGAAGTACGGCGCCACCTTCGGGGTCGAGGTCAGTACGTCGATGAGGCCCGGCCGCATCTCCGCGGGCTGCAGGTAGCTGACCCGGATCCGCTCGATCCCCTCGACGTCGGCGAGCTCCGGCAGCAGCGTCTCCAGCAGCCGGATGTCGCCGAGGTCCTTGCCGTACGAGGTGTTGTTCTCGGAGACCAGCATGACCTCCTTCACGCCCTGCTCGGCCAGCCAGCGGGTCTCCCCCAGCACGTCCGAGGGGCGCCGCGAGATGAAGGAGCCCCGGAAGGACGGGATGGCGCAGAACGAGCAGCGACGATCGCAGCCCGAGGCGAGCTTCACCGAGGCCACGGGGCTGGTGCCCAGCCGCCGGCGCAGTGGCGCCCGCGGTCCGGAGACCGGTGCGACACCCTCTGGGAGGTCCGCGGGTGCGGGGACCGGTGCGGCGTCCTGCGCGTGCCCTGGCAGGGCCACTGCGGCGTCCTGCCGCTCGGCCGGGCTGATCGGCAGGAGCTTTCTGCGGTCGCGCGGGGTGTGCGAGGCGTGGATGCCGCCGTTGAGGATGGTCTGGAGGCGGTCCGAGATGTCGGCGTAGTCGTCGAATCCGAGGACGCCGTCCGCCTCGGGCAGGGCCTCGGCGAGGTCCTTGCCGTAGCGCTCGGCCATGCAGCCGACGGCGACCACGGCCTGGGTTCTGCCGTGGTCCTTCAGATCATTGGCTTCGAGGAGGGCGTCGACGGAGTCCTTCTTGGCGGCCTCGACGAATCCACAGGTGTTGACGACGGCGACATCCGCGTCGGAGGCGTCCTCGACGAGCTCCCAGCCGTCCGCTGCCAAGCGGCCTGCGAGCTCCTCCGAGTCCACCTCGTTACGGGCGCAGCCAAGAGTGACAAGGGCGACGGTACGGCGTTCGGGCATGGGCTCAAGACTACTTTGTCCCAGCACTCGCCCTGCCGTGCAGGGTTCCCCCGTTACACCGAGCAACGAGAGGGCGGGGGGGGGGGCCGGCGCCCCGGGCCCCCCCCCCCCCCCCCCGCCCCCCCCGCCCCCGCCGGGGGGGGGGGGGGGGGGCGCGCCCCCCCCCCAACCCCCCCCCCCCCCACCCCAAGCGCCCCCCCCGC